>JBHHZR010000001.1:0-86240 GCA_046758125.1 Candidatus Nitrosopumilus sp.
CTTTTCTCTTTGGAGCTGCTTTGCGTTTAGCTGCTTTTCTCTTTGGAGCTGCTTTTCTCTTTGGAGCTGCTTTTCTCTTTGGAGCTGCTTTGCGTTTAGCTGCTTTTCTCTTTGGAGCTGCTTTGCGTTTAGTTGATTTACGTTTAGCAGCAGCTTTTCTTTTTGTAGCCATTGCTGAGTCGACATTTTCATCATTTTTCAGTAGTTAAACTAAAGAAAGTTACACAAACTGATAACAAATAATCAAGTAATTTTTTTCAAAAAAATTTCTCTTGATCGTAAAATAATTCAATAAACACTTTCTGCAGATGGTCTTCTACCTTGTAACCAGCTAGTTTTGCCACAAATTGTACATTTGTACTTCCTTCTACGCTTGTATGTTGCCATTTCTGGTAGAAAAACTAGTTCTTGTTTTGTTTTTGTCATACAAAATTTGCACCATCTGTGCTCATTTTCTTGATCCATTCTAACTTTTTTTTGAATTATGTTCCTCGTGTTTTGATTATTGTTAACACGTCCTCATCTTGTAAAATATGACTCAAACCAACTCTTTGTCCTCCAAACTTTACACTTTTGCCCCAAACCATACCATATCTGAATTCTCTTCTCATTCTACGATGTAGTTTATTACAAACATCTTCAACCGTATCTCCTTCTCTTGCAATTAATGGCTCTTTGAAATCTGTTTCTCCACCTTTTGGCCTCATGTAAATTCTAATGAACTTTAATTTCTCATAGATTTTTTCTTTGAGTAATTCAATGTTAATGTCTGCATTTGCAGAAACTTCAATTACCTCTGATTTTATTTTTGTCTTCAAATTTTTTAGAAATTTTTTGTCTACTAAATCAATTTTGTTTAAAATTGTAATTGCTTTTGAATAACTAATATTTCCAGCAATATGATCAGCTAATTGTTCAGATGTGATGTCTTCTCTTATGACAACCCGTGCACTAACTATTCCATAAAGATGTAGAATGTCTTTAAGGTGTTTTTCAGTTATCTTTGTAAGTTTAACTTGTTGTGCAACTGCAATTCCTCCCATTGATGCTTTTTCAATTGTAATATTTGGTGGTAATTGATTTAGTCTGATTCCAATATTGCCTAATTCATTTATTAAAACATCTTCGTGATATGGTTGAAACACATCTAAAACAAGTAATACAAGATCAGCTGTTCTTGCAACCGATAAAATTCGCTTTCCTAATCCTTTTCCTGTAGATGCGCCCTTGATGATTCCAGGTAAATCTAATACTTGAATTTTTGCCCCTCTGTATTCCATCATTCCTGGAACTACTGTGAGTGTAGTAAATTGAAAAGCCCCCACAGTAGATTTCGCTCCGGTCAATTTGTTTAGTAGTGTAGATTTTCCAACACTTGGCAATCCAATAAAGACAACTGTGGCATCTCCTGTTCTTCTAACATCAAACCCATCTGATTTCATGCCTGATTTTTTGGCAATGTTTTCTTCTTGTTCTCTTTTTAATTTTGCAATCTTTGCTTTTAGTAAACCCAGATGATGTTCTGTTGCTTTGTTAATCTGAGTTTTTGCCATCTCATCTTGAATGGCTTTGATTTTTTCAGGAATTCCCACTATTGCTCATTTCCTTTGTCAATCTTTTCAAATAAAACCGTATTACTTTTCATAATTTTGATTATTCTACTAACTGGAATTGTTTGGAGATTATTTGACTGAATTAAAAATTCTGGCAGTGTACATTCTACAATTTTTTCAAAATCTCTGTAAAAAATTTTGTATACATTTGGTTCATCGGCAAATTGTGCTTTGCTGAAAATTTCTTCAACAATTCCTTTCTTTGCCATCTTGCGTAGCAAATATTATTCGGTTTACAAAACAGTTTCTATGAAAAAGAGAACATTTGCAGTAGATATTGATGGTACAATTACTGAAAATGGTGGTGGACGAATCCATTTAGATGCTCTTGAGGCATTAAGACGTTTAACTAACATGGGCCATGATGTGATTTTTGTAACTGGCCGTTCATCTGTTGAAGGTTTCTTGTTATCCGTATTTGGTGGTACCACAAAAATTTCTGTTGGCGAAAATGGTGGTTGTATTACTCTTAATCCTGATGAACATGTCTTATTAGGCAAAATCAAAGAATGCCAAAACGCATTTGAAATTCTCAAAAATAGCATTGATAATGTAAAAGAAAAACCTGTTTTTCCTAGAATGACTGAAGTTGTCTTGGAAAGAACCTTCGATTTGGATCTTGCAAGGAAAGTTTTCTCTGAAAATAATCTTGATGTGGCATTATCTGATAGTCAATATGCATATCATATCAATTCCTCTGGAATCGATAAAGGTGCAGGATTTAGCGAAATCATGAAAAGATTCTCAATTTCACGTGATAATGTAATTGCCATTGGAGATAGTGCAACTGATATCCCCTTGTTTAAAGTTGCAAAAACAAGCATTGCCTTGGGAAATGCTTCTGATGAAGTAAAATCTGAGGCCACAATGAAAGTTGATGCAATGGCAGGTGACGGAGTCCTTGAGGCATTAGATAAATTAGCACCTAAATTATCTGAGATATAAGATGACCTTCAAATCACTTATTGATGAAATCGATAATAATCTAAACAAAATCCTTGACGATCTATCTGTAACTAATGTGGCATTTTCTGTTGAACCTGCAAAACCCGGTTTTGGCGATGCCAGTTCAAATATCTCATTTCTACTCTCAAGACAACTCAAAAAGAGTCCAAAAGACATCGCTGAGATGTTATCTGAAAAATATCAAACATGTAAAAATACACTTGTTTTAAAATCCGAAGCCCATCCATCAGGATATTTGAATTTTTTTGCTGATTGGGGAAAACTTGGTCAATTGATATTATCTGAATCTCATCTGCTAGAATTTGGTGATGTTGATATTGGAAAAAATTCTTCAATTGTTGTTGAACATACAAGTGTAAATCCAAACAAAGCTCTTCACATAGGACATATCAGAAATATTATCATTGGCGATATCATATCTAGAATTTTAGAAAAAGCAAATTACAAAGTCAATATTCTAAACTATGTCGATGATTCCGGTTTACAAGTTGCAGATATAATAGTTGGATTCAAACATTTTGGATTTGATCAAGAACCTCCTGCTGGAAAGAAATTTGATCATTATTGTGGTGATGATGTATATGTAAAAACCACTGAAAAATATGAATCTGATTCTAATCTTGAAGAAATTAGAAAAAATATTCTCAAAGAATTAGAAGATGGAAATTCTGAAACTGCAAAATTTGCAGATAGGATTACTTGTAGAGTTTTGGAAAATCAACTAGAAACTTGTTGGAATCTATCTGTTTTTTATGATTGCTTAAATTTTGAATCTCAAATTATTCGCTCAGGATTATGGGATAAAATCTTTGAAAAAATCAAAGAAATGAATCTAATCGAGTTTGAAAATGAAGGTAAAAATGCTGGATGTTGGGTTATTCGTGGGGAAGGTAAAGAAGAAGACAAGGTAATTGTTAGAAGTAATGGAACTGCCACCTACATCGCAAAGGATATTCCATATGCTGCATGGAAACTTGGTTTACTAGAAGACCCATTTCATTATGAAAAATACGAAAAAGAACAACCAACTAGAATTTTATGGCAAACTACTTTGAATGAAACTAATTCTCCTTCACAAAACTTTGTTGGGGATAAAGTGATCACAGTAATTGATTCTCGTCAAGCAAGATTACAAAAAATTATCACATCATTGATGGGGAAATTCAAATCAAATCCTGATGCATATGTTCATCTTGGTTATGAGTCAGTAACTCTAAGTTCAGATACTGCGAAAATTCTTGGTTTGGAAACAGATGGAAAACAAGCACAAATGTCTGGCAGAAAAGGATTGTATGTAAATGCTGATACTGTTTATGATAAATTAAAAGAAAAAACAATTGAAGAAACTAGGAAAAGAAATCCTGAAATGGATAATTCTGAAATCGAAAAGATTGCACATAATGTTTCAGTTGGAACATTACGTTATGAGATGATAAAACAAGATCTTGACAAAATCATTTCATTTGATTTGACAAAATCTTTGAGTTTAGAAGGTGATACTGCACCATATATTCAGTATACCCATGCAAGAGCATCCAGAATTATAGAAAAATCTGGACGGACTCCTTCAATTGATGTTGATTTTACATTACTAAAAGAAGATTCTGAACTTAACCTGATCAAGCTGATTGGCCTTTTTGATTTGCAAGTTCATGATGCAACAAATAATTTATCTCCAAAAGTAATTGCAAGATATTGTCATGATTTGGCAGTTGCATTCAATTCGTTTTATGAACATGTGCATGTTCTTGATTTGGGAGATGAAAAACTTGAAAACTCTCGTCTATGTTTAGTTAATTCCTTTAAAATTACTATTGAAAAATCACTAAATCTTCTTGGAATTGTTGCACCTGATAGAATGTAATGTCCCAGAGAGTGCACTACACAAATGCTGGCTGTCTCTCTGGGTTGTTGGCGTGCAAACCGAATTCTGTAAAACGAGCTTTGGCTTAAAAGTTTGGGATTTGAAAAACGAAGGTTGGTCTATGAGCCAAGAATGAGAAGTTGTATGAATGCTAAAAGGACAGGTTATTATGAAAACAGAGTTAAAATCTGAACGTGGGAAAAAAGAAAGTAACAAAAGAAAAATTTTGTATGTCCTGTAAATCAAAAGATAATCTCCAAGTTAGCATTAATCTTCTCACCGATCCTGCTTATCTTTGCAGTAAATGTATTTCAGATTATGATGGTTGGAAAAAGAAAAAAAGAAGTTAATTGCTCAAAGCCAATACTTGGTAAACAGTATTTGGCGTGCAAACTAATCATTACACATCAAATATTTCTTACCAATAATTTTCGGATAATGCTAAAATCTTAATCAAACATGCTGCTGTGAAGACATAATTTCAATTGAAAACTTCATCAAATTTTTTCCCAAGCGAATCTACAATGTAATGTGTGTCTTTAACTGCATTTTGAAGACATACGGTTGCCCCTGGTGATGGTGTAATGTTAAAAATTGCATTTCGTCCATGTATTATGGATTCTCCAAGCTCTAGTTCTCTTTTCTTTTTATCTATGATCTGAGGTCTTACTCCTCCTATTCCTTTTGCCACTTCAAGTTCATTGTATTCTAATGATGGAACTATCTTTCTTACTTCATGATCCAAGAAGGCATGTTTACCAAAATATGGTACATGATAAAATGCGTTTTTTTCCAGTATTGTCCTCATGTCTTTGTCTCCTAGTATATTAGCCAGACTTGCTAATGTATCAAAATCGACATCCTCTGTTTGTAACGTATTGATGAATGTTTCTGGATGTCCTTTTTCAAGGAGAGTTGAAACTGATACAGTGGGACCAAATCTTGTCTTATCTGGAGTCAATATGTCAGCATCCCCATGTGTTGCAGAAAAAGGAATGTGGCCTTTCTGAACCTGATATACTTTTCCATTGAGAACCTTCCGAGAATAATAAAAATTACCTCCTACCAACAAAAGTATGAGATTTTTTGCATATCCTAATGATTTAGCAAAATACAAACTATATGAACCCGCATCAAATGAGACAAAGGATGTCCTAAATGTTCCTTTTCTTGGTAACTAGTGTATATTCTCCATCTGATTCTTTTATTCTTTCAACTTCTGCATTAAGAAGAACATCGATCTTTTTTTCTTTACTTTTATCAATGCTGTTTTCAAGAAAACTTTTTGTTAAAGCACCAAAGTCTACCATGTACCCGTTTTGTGATAATAAAGCACTAATCTTTTCATTAGGGTTTCTGCCCTTTACAACATTTGGCTCAACTTTTCCTATTTTATCTGCATTAATCTTTCTTAGAGTAGGAAATAATTCTCTTACTCTTGAACTAAACAAATGATCAAGAATGGAAATTTCTTCGTTACCTACCCCAAGCACCATTTTAGGAATTTTTGTAATTATGTGATTTCGAATATCTTCTGAAAGAGCATTTGTGTAATGTAACACCATTTCAGCTGCTTTCTTTGTTTTAGTGGCTTTTTCTAAAGTATAGTTTGTCTCTATATCTCCAAAATGCAATGTTTGTGCATTGTTCCTGCTATTGGAGTTAAGTGTTGCAAAATCATCATATTTTTCAAGCAAGAGAATGCTTTGAACATCGGTGAATCTACTCAAAACATATAGTAATGATGTTCCGCTAATGCCTCCACCAACAATAATTACATCATACTTGTCATCAACCATAGATTAAAAGAATCAACATATAGTATAAGCATTAAACATGATATTCATAATTAAAATTCAAAATTGAAATTAATGCTAATTATTAATATACATAATTAAGAATAATAGGTTGTTGTTTTTTAACACTAACATCCTTTTAGGATTTACTTTAATTATGTTGCTAATTGGCTTTGCTCCTCATATCTTAGCAGAAGAAGAGGAGGAAGAAGAAAGAGAAGACTTAATTTTGTCACGATTTTCTTCAGATGAACTAAAACTTGTAATAGATGACAAATCTTCCCAGTGGACAAACTCTTTTGAAAATGAAATTGAATCTTTATGGAGCATTGGTTACTTGATCAATATTGATAACTCTAGTTGACAGATATGAATATTGTACAATCTTTTGTTAAATGTTGGAGCTAATTCAGGAGAAAAGTTTTGGAAACTTTAACGTTAATTTACAAAAAAAATCTTACAGAGGATCTTGCTATTTTTAGATTTCAGCCTTCAGATGGTTCTCCCATAGATGATTTCAAATCTGGCCAGTTTGTTATATTAGGTCACAAAATGGATGGTGAAAAAATAATTCATCGACCATATTCGATCTCTTCTCCTCCCTCAGAAAAAAGATATTATGAGTTTTATATTAAATGGAAAGAACATCCAACATTTGGAAAATTCACAACCTTTCTTTTCAATATGAATATTGGTGATACTGTCTTTTATCAAAAACCAGCTGGAAATTTTTGCATAGAATATTTTTTTTCAAATGGAGCTCCAGATAGAAGACAAATGATTCTGATTGCAACTGGAACTGGCCTTGCACCATTTATGAGTTATATTTTACATCTAAGAAACGTTGGAACAAAAAAGAAGATAGTGTTGATTCATGGTGCAAGACATCCTTTAGAACTTGGATATGAGGAGATCTTAGAAAAACTTGAAGCAGAATCAAATGGTTCTTGGAATTTTAGATATTTTCCAACTCTAAGTCATCCTGAAGACCCTTTAAACAAAGACTGGTCTGGACATACAGGAAGAGTTCAGACATTTATCCAAGGTATTGACAAGCATCAATCACAATTAGAAACAATGCTAGGACAACAAATTACTCCTACAAATTCAATGTTTTATCTATGTGGCAAAAAAGATATGATTGATGATGTCATTTCATTGTTAAAACCAATAAATTTTGTAACTACTAAAAATAGAAGGATTGATGGTTCATTTGATGTAGAGTATGAATTATACGGATTGTAAAAATTACCTTTTCATTCGTATCTGATACTTGGTAAATGGATTTTGCCGTGAAACCCATCACTATTTTATAATTTTTGGCTGATACAGATTCCTTATTAGACTGCATCTATGATTCAATTATTTTGAAATTTTTTCAAGAATTACTCTATAATTTATTGATGTGTTTGCAGAAATAAACAAGATATTTTCTTTTAATGGAAAATTCATGGTTATCGTTCGATTTCTAATAACCACAGTTCCTTTTACTTCTCCTAAAACACTATCAAATTTTTTACGCAGTTTAATTCTTGTTGCAACTTCCTCATACCACTCTTCATAGAATCTCTTATTCTGATGTCTGTGTCTTCATTCAAACCTCCTGTAATCAAATTTCCATCTGCATTTATTACGCTCACAAACTGTATTTTTTCATCAAGATTCTTTATTTCGTCACAAATTTTAGCATAATCAAAAATTTTATTTTCCGTGATGTTTCCTCCCTCTTAATTGTTCTAATTCATCCTAGCTGTTAAGAAGACACTAATAATCATATTTCTTTAGAAAAACATGGATTATGAACAGTTTTGTTCTCAAATCTTAGACACCGATCCTAAAATCCGATTCGCGACAGTATATGATCAATGGGCAGTTCGTGTTGGTGGTGGGATGAAATCAGGATTAGAAAATCTGCTTTCAGAACGTGCAGAAAAGGAATTAGTTAATCTCTCTATCCTTGATTGGAAAGCACGAAAAGATATGTCAAAATGGCTGGGCAAAACAAAATACACTTTGGGCGAATATGATAAGGTAAAACGTTTTTCATTTTATCTAGGTGATGATCATTTGCTTCTTGTAAGTACTCAAAAAGATCTTGATACAAATTTTGTTGTTGATAAAGTAATACAATTGTATTATGAAAATCAAAATTAGTACTCTTTTCTACTGCCTTCTAAAACTCCAGAATCCCCATGAATTCTATCAATGTGTTTTGAAAGCTCATACTTGTCATCAAATTCAGAATCACAATAAGGACATGTGGATTTTTCTTTTGACATGTAAAATATTGCAGACCTCTAATAATTAAGAATAATGTTCATGATTTTCATTTACTCAGAATCTGATTTATTTGGATGGTTTTGCGTTTCCAACTTCACTTGATTCATCTTTTTTTTGAAATACTCGGTATTCTCCAATAATTGAGCTGCATTTCTCACAAGTGTATTGTCCTCTCTCAACAAGAAGCAGGTTGTCTGCTACTTCTTCGTTGGGATTTTCTTCTAACTGAATTTTTGGTGGATTTTCAAATTCAGTTTCACAATTCTTGCAAAAATGTTTGAACATTTTTTCTGATTCAAGTTTTCCAATTGGGGCTAGAAACAATTTTCCTACTCCTAAATCCGCCTTTTTTGCCTGCTCTTCAGTTAGATCAGCTATGACATATCCTCCAGAACCTTGTAGCTTGAATTCTGCCAATTCACTGTAATGCATTTTTTGGCATTAAAATACTATACTGGAAACAATTAACTCAAATCAAACACGTCTTACCGCATGGATGAGGACCAATTTATTGTCACAATCTTGATTGTTCTTGCAGTAGGGATTTTTATTGGTTCACGAATATGGATGATGTTTAGAAAGTAGATTTAGATCGATATTATTTTTGACAAGAACTCTTGAATTCTCTCTTATCTAACCAAGAACTCTATGAGTTGTAAAGAAGGCTTTGTTCATACTTTTGCATGGTTTGAGATACTCTCAAGAAAAAGATGTATCCATTGTGGTTGCGAAGAAAACCAGTAGGTTAGCTAAGCAGATTTAACTAATGATTGATTTTTCATACATTTGAAGAATTTTACATTGTAATGGTTTTTCTGACCTTTTAATGTCATGTTATGTTTTTGTTGAATGAAAGGCCTGATTGATTGAATTCAAGATGTTTGTAAAATATGTGAGATTGCTTTCTCAAGTTGCCAGATTCTAGCCTTATTCTATAACATTTTTTTTCCTTTGCCAAATTAATACATGCATTGATTAACTTATGTCCAATTCCTTTGTTTTGATGTGATTTTGTTACTACCAATTCAGGAATATATATCTCAAGTAACTTTTGATTCAATCTTCTAAGAAAGATAATGCTCACCATTCCAATAACTTTCTGCTTGTGTTCAGCTAATAAGATCGTTTTATCAGAATCTTCAAGATATGTTTGAATCAATTTTTCAAAAGATTCTGTATCTGATTCTGTATTTGGCTTTGGTCGTCCTAGTTCGTATAGAAGTGTCAAAATTATTGAATTGTCATTTTTTGTAGGTTTTCTAATTATAATCTCATCCATGAAGATATTACTTAAGTAATGAACTTAAGCAATTTTCAACAAATCAACTCTGATAATAACGCAAGTCATTACCAACTTCTCAGGAACGAGAGGGGGTATTGCCTTTTTACTGATTGTCGATAAACTCATTCCCACTTTAGCCACATGATTTGCTATAGTCAATCAGTAGATTCTTATCTAAAATTTTCAAGCAAACCCCATGGGAAAAATAAAGCAAAATTCTCCAGTCTTGTTCTACTTTAATCATTCAAAAAAATGGTTAATGAAAATTTCAAAAAATGAATCTCTTCATACTCATATTGGAGTAATCAAACATTCTGATGCAATTGGAAAAGAATATGGTTCCAGATTAATTACAAACAAAGACAAGTATGTCTATCTTCTAAATCCCACAATGTATGATTATGTAATGAAAATTCAACATGGCACACAGATTGTTTATCCAAAAGATCTTGGTTACATTGTTGCAAGAGCAGGGATTGAGAGTGGTCAAAAGATTTTAGAGATTGGAACTGGTAGTGGCTCCCTCACTTCTTTTGTAGCTGGCATTGTAAAACCACGTGGCCATGTTCACACTTTTGATGTAGATGAAAAATTCATGAAGATTGCAGAAAAAAATATCCAAAAAGCAGGAGTTGCCAAATACATTACCCAATATAATTTGGATCTTAAAACTGCAAAAAAAATGCCATTAAAAGAAATGGATGTTGCGTTAATTGATTTAGGTGATCCTTGGGTTGTTATTCCTCAAGTACGTCAGATGCTAAAAGGAAGTGGCTCAATTTTTGCAATTTGCCCAACTATGAATCAATTAGAAAAATTAACTGTGGTTCTAGTAGATAATGAATTTACAGATATAGAATCAACTGAACACATTATACGTACAATTGAAGCTAGAGAAGGAAAGACTAGACATTCATTCCAAGGTATTGGTCATACTACTTATCTTTGCTATGCAAGAAAAGCATTTTTTGGCAGAGACTCAAAGAAAACTGAAAAATCAAAAATAAAGAAAACAATTAAGAATACTATTAAAAAAACTAAGAAAAAATCAGCCTAGATATTCATTAAATCTGCAAAATAAGATTTATTCCTCTATTTTTTAGAGTATACTGTATTGGTACAAAAGAATATTTCAGCTTCTATTGTAAAGAAGTTCATTCCTGCAAGAAAAGCTAAATCAAGAAAAGGTGATAATGGTGTTGTTTTGGTAGTTGGTGGAAGCTACATCTATCATGGTGCCCCCATATTATCTTCAATTGCAGCATTAAGATGTGGAACTGATCTTGTTTACACCTCTGTTCCAAAAATCAATGTCACACCAACACGTTCAATTTCCCCTAACCTGATAATTATCCCTCTAGTTGATCAAAAACTAACTCGTGGTGCTGTAAACAAACTTCTTGGTGCATTACCACGTAATTTAGATTCTGCAACAATTGGAATGGGTCTTGCCATTCAAGAAAAAAATGCGTTGCTACATCTTGTAAAATCTCTTTTAGATAGAGATATTCGATTATCATTAGATGCAAGTGCATTGATTCCTGAAGTGTTGCCTCTTTTGGCAAACAAAAATGTAGTAGTAACTCCTCATGCTGGAGAATTCGCCCGATTATTTGGCGAATCTCCATCTAATTCTAAAAATGAACGAATTAAACTAGTGGAAAAATATGCAAAAAAACATGGCATCACAGTATTGCTGAAAGGTTCAACTGATGTAGTCTCTAATGGTTCCACTACATATCTTTATGAGAAAAAAATTCCTGCTATGACTGTAGGTGGAACAGGTGATGTTCTTTCAGGATTAGTTGCAGGATTGTTGTCAAAGAATCGTAACACTTTGGAATCAGCTACTGCTGCCACTTTCATTAATGGATTGGCAGGAAAAGCAACTCAAAAGAAATTGGGATTGCATATGACTTCAACGGATCTTTTAGATGAAATTTCTACTGCAATGAAACCATTTGATAAAATTATGTGATTAGCATGAAACCAATAAAGCATGTAGATACACACATGGATAATCTAATTTTAGATTTGCAAACTTTGATCAGACAGCCAAGTGTATCTGCAAAAAATGAAGGAATTGAAGATTGTGCAAAACTTGTCCAAAAATTATTGAAAACATCTGGAATAAAATCCGAAATTCTGCGCTTAAAGAAAGGAGTTGCGCCTATTGTGTATGGAGAAATTAAATCAAAACAAAATCCTGCAAAGACTTTGATGTTTTACAATCATTATGACGTACAACCAGCTGAACCTTTTGATTTATGGGATGTTCCTCCTTTTAGTGGAACAAGAAAAGGGAACAAGATTTTTGGTAGAGGCGCAACTGATGACAAAGGCGAATTAATTACTAGAATCAAAGCAGTTGATGCATATCTAAAAACAACTGGTGATGTTCCATGCAACATAAAATTTCTAATTGAAGGTGAAGAAGAAACTGGCAGCGCTCACATTGAAGATTATTTGAAAAAATACAAAAAGAAATTTTCTAATGATGGTGTTATCTGGGAGTTTGGATATGTGGATGCAAAAAATAGGCCAATAATTGGGCTTGGAATGAAAGGATTGTTGTTTGTTGAATTGTCTATCCAAGAAGCAGTAAGAGATGCTCATTCAAGCCTTGCAGTTTTAATAAAAAATCCCGCTTGGAGATTAATTGAAGCTGTTAAAACACTTCGTGATTCTAATGGGAAAATTCTAATAAAAGATTGGTACAAAGAAGTCACAGCATTTTCGAAAAAAGATTTGGAATTAATCCAAAAAGAACCTTTTGATGAAAATATCTTCAAAAAAGAGTTTGGAATCAAATCTTTCGTAGGATGCAAGAAAGGAATTGATGCAAAAAAGGCTCTAGTTGGAGGGGCAACATGTAATATTGCAGGTTTTGTATCTGGTTATACTGGAAATGGTGCAAAAACTGTTCTTCCTGGCAATGCATTAGTCAAAATTGATTTTAGATTGATTCCAAAAATGGATCCCAAAAAACAAGTTATGAGATTAAAAAAACACCTAAAATCCAAAGGCTTTAGTGATGTTAAAATCAAAGTTTTCCATGGAGAGGCAGCTGCTAGAACAAATTCTTCAAACCCTTTTGTTTCTCAAGTTAAGGATGCGGCAGACAAATCATTTGGAAAATCCATTCTAAATGTTTCAAACGCCGGAACAGGTCCAATGTATCCATTTGTTGATATTCTAAAAACTACATGCATCTCCATAGGAAGTACATACATGTTTTCTAGAATACATTCTCCAAATGAATTTGCAAGAATTGATTTGTTAAAGAAAACAACAAAGTGTATTTGTTTTATTATGCAAAACTTTGGAAAATCCTAGTGAAGGCATCTGGGAATTTTTTTAATTGTTTGTGAAAGTGAAATCCTTCCAGGCCCAACAATCATAATTATTAATATTGATGCAAGTAAAATCAAATCTAATTCTATTCCTCCATCCCCTATGATGTTTTGGGCACCTTTCACATGGAAAATAGCACCTAACATGATTATTGATAATAGTACAGATGATAATCTACTAAGAACACCGATGACTAATAAAATTCCTGGGACTAGTTCAGCTAATGCAATTGGTATTTGCATTTCTGGTGGAAGTCCTATGCTTGTCAAAAAGTTTGTAAATCCTGGATTAAATTTTTGCATTCCATGAAGTATGAAAATTATTCCTATTGCTGATCTTAACCCAATAAAGACAACATCGTTTAAGATTTTCTCTTTAATTTCAGCAGTTGTCAACAGCCCTACCTAAAATTTTTAGTATAATTATCTTGCCCCTCTCTTGCCCGTATTATGTAGAAAGCCCTTTATTATGCGGCAAAATTATTTGAAATATGTCAATGTATATGCCGGGAGCAACAGCTGTTGGAATTACTTTTGATGGGGGCGTGGTCTTTGCAAGCGAAAAAAGGATCGCATTTGGAAATTTTCTTGTAAGCAAATCTACAAAGAAAACATTTCCAATAACTCCTAAAGTAGGCGCAACTTGTGCTGGCCTTGTGGCAGACATGCAAATCTTGACTTTACAGATTGCAGCTCTTGCAAAAATTAGAAAGATGGAATTAAAAAGAGATGTTCCTCCAAATACTGTTGCAAAAATGATGTCTAATATGATGTATGAGAGAAGATATTTCCCATTATTGACACAAGTAATTGTCGGCGGTGTTGTTGACAAACCAATAATGTATACTCTTGACCCATTGGGCTCAGTGCTTCCTGATGAATATGCTGCAGTTGGTACAGGCGCTGAGATGGCATTAGGTGTTTTAGACCCTCAATTCAAGAAAGATATGACTAAAGATGAAGCAGTTGATCTAGCAAAGCGTGCAGTTCGCTCAGCATCTCTGAGGGATTCAGCAAGTGGTGATGGTTTAGATATCCTTGTAATCACTAACGAGGGTACCGAAGAATTCACAGAAGAGATAAAGTAGGTATTTGTTTATTTTTTATCAGCAATGCTGTTTTTAGTTGATGCAATGCTTGGTAATATTGCAAAAAAGCTACGACTATTTGGATTTGATTCAGAATATTTCTCTGATATTGATGATTACACATTAATGGAAAAAGCTAAAAACGAAGATAGAATTATTATTTCTAGGGATCGTCATCTAATTAATAGAGCCAAAAAGAATGGGCTTTCTTCAATTTATATTTCTAAGGACAATGAGATTGATCAATTTTTAGAAATTCTTCAAACGCTTCCTTTGGATTTAGCTGAAATTTCTGGTGAAACTGCAAGATGCACAAAATGTAACTCAAAAACATCTTCAATAAATAAATCAGAAATTGAAAACAAAATTCCTCAAGGAGTTTTAGAATTTAATGACAAATTTTGGGAGTGTGATGATTGCGGACAAATCTATTGGGAAGGAACCCACATTAAAAATTTACAGAAATTTGTTCATGAATTAAAACTAAAATCTTAATCGTAAATTGTTTTTCCTATTTCCCAAAATTTATCTGAAATATAATGCATATTTTTTACAACTTCTCCTTTGTCCATCATTTCTAATTCTGAGCTAGAGACCATCGCTTTTCCAACCGCCAAAAACTTATGCTGAGATTCTTCAATAATACAAACAAGATTGTCTTTTCCAAACTCTGAGAATTTTTTAATTCCTGGTCTCATAACATTTGCGCCTTTACACATGAATTTGACAGCGCCCATATCTACCATGACATTCGGAAATTTTTCTAGAATTTTGGTTTCAGATAAAAATGGCAAATAATCCTCATTTACTTTTAGTATTTTTATTCCGTTTCCAGTAATTATTTGAGCATCGTTAGAAATTTGATGTACCTTTAGATTTTTTATTTTAGGAACTTCAATCCCCCATTTTTCTGATACTGTTTTTAATAGAGTTGATGTCTCACTCTTTGAAATTAAATTGGACTTCAAGTTCTTGCAATCTCTTGTCTAATATCTAACAAATCTCTTAGAATAGAACTAGCAGTTTCCATGCCTCCAGCACCTTTTCCGATGATAGTCTGAGTACCTGAATGCTCTGATGTAAAAGCAATTGCATTTAGTGTTCCATTAACACAAAGTGGATCGTCATTTGATACTTCCTTTGGACTTACTATCAGCTCCTTGTTGCATGATGCAATTAATTTTACAGCACAATTCTTTTTGGATGCTTTTTTGATGTCTTCAGTAGTAACATTTCGTATCCCTGTACATTTGATATCCGGCATTGTGACTTTCATTCCCATAATCCAATTTGCAAGAATTACTAGCTTGGCTGCGGCATCCAATCCATCTAAATCCAAAGCTTCATCAGCTTCGACATAACCTTTGTCTTTTGCATCTTTGAGTGCTTCTTCAAATGATAATCCTGTAGCCATATTTGATAAAATATAGTTTGTTGTACCGTTAAGAATTCCTGCAAAGGATGTTATTCTTTCTCCACTAAGGCTATTTTTAGCATAATCTAGAATTGGAGTTCCTCCTCCAACTGTTCCACTAAATTTGAATATGACTTGATTATATGTAGCAAGTTCCATCAATGATGGAAATGCTAATGCAAGTGGACCTTTGTTTACTGAAATTACATGCATGCTTTTTTTCATAGCAGTAATGATATGGGTCATTCCAGGCTCTGCATCTTTGTAATTACTAGCAGTTGTTTCAATTAAAACATCAGCTTCCACATTTTTTAGCATCTCAACTCCTGACATTGAATTTTTTGTATCTGCATAATTTTTTACAGTTCCGAATTTTTTCTTTACTTCGACTAATTTGTTAAATTCTAAACCTGATGGATCTACTGCACTTCCTTTACTGTCAAACACCCCTACTACTCTAGGCTTTAGTCCATACTTTGCATATAGATCCTCTGATCTAGAATCAAATAGTTTCACTAAACTTTGACCAACAACACCAAATCCGCATAATATTATTCTCAAATCATCTCACAACTCTCTTTTGATTTTCTTATCATTAATTGTGTTTTCTAAAAACGTTTTGTTACAAATAATCACGATTATTCATCATCTTTTTCATGTTGTAATGAAATAGAATTGATACAATATCTCATATTTGTAGGCTTTGGTCCGTCATCAAATACATGTCCTAGATGTGCACCACACTTGTTACAGTTAACTTCTGTTCTCACCATGCCATACGATGTATCTGAAATATATTCTATTTTTTTATCATCAATAGGTTTCCAAAAACTTGGCCACCCTGAACCTGAATCAAATTTTGTATCTGAAGAGAATAATTCCTCTCCACAACATGTACATTTGTAATTTCCTTCTAATTTACTATCGTTATATTTGCCAGAAAATGGCGGTTCGGTTCCATGATTGATGCAAATCTCATATTGTTCTGGAGTTAGTTGTTCTTTCCATTCTTCAGGGTTTTTTGCAATTTTGTCTGTCATGATGATCTATTTTTTTAATTTCTTTCTTTTTTCTTCTGTTCTCTTTTCAGATTCAAATCTTTCTAAATCATATTCTTTCATGTCTACAAATTTCATAATTTTACTTAAATTGGGATGAACTTTGTTAATTTGTTTAAACATTTGTTGTGCAACTTTTCTATAATCTATATGTCCCTGAGGAACTGTTCTTAATTCAATTAAATGACAAGCTTCCCTTAAATTAAATTTCATAAAATATGGATAGTTGTATGCAAAGTTTACCACATATTGTCCTTGTTCAGGATATTTTTTTCTAATTTTATCAAATGTTTTTTTGGTCTTATTCATACAATCCTTGAAATCTTTTTCAATTCCAAGAATTTTTATTTCGTTTGGAATGTTATACCCATGATCCGTAGTTAGTAGTTGTCTTTGTAATGTTAATGCTCTATGTCTATGAAAATCTCTAAACATTCCAAAGTTATTGCAAAGATCAAATGTATAGTATACATTTTCAAATGCTCTTGGTGGTCTATGTCGTCTGTTCGTTCTTAGTTTTGCAAATTCTTTGATTATCTTTACTTTCTTTTGTTTTGATAATTTTTTTACTTGATTCAAAATATTCTGATATGATGTGCTTGGTGATTGTTCATACATTATACTAGTGATAACTTTATCAATTGCGGTTTTTTCTAATTCATAATCTACAATCTTTGTTGTAGTCCCAACAGATGATTTTGTTTTGATTTCTTTTGCAGTAATTGATTTTGATTTATTCTTGATATCTCTGAGATATTTTTGAAATGCCTTTCCATATTTATCGTCTGCTCTTCTAACAAATGATTTGATAGTTGTATCCAGTTCTTTTTTGATTTTTGAGGCTAAATTTTGCTCTTCTTTTAGTTCAGATGCTCCTAAAACTGTAAGGAGATATTCAAATGCCCGACCATTACCTGTAATCCCAACATTTGTCAAAGTTCCTGCAGGCAATAATCCTCTTAGAATATCTAATGCTTTAGCTTTGGTTGAACCTTTGTAAATCATATTTGCAGATTTAACATCCATTTCATTTTTTAATTTAGAAAATGATTTTTCTTTTCCATCTGTTGAATCTTTAAAGTTATATTTCTCAATAGGATATTTTTCTCTTACATAGTTTACCATAGGTTCTATGTTTTTTGAATAAATATCGAATGAAAAATTGCATGTATCTTCATAGATATCTGCAAAATTTGATTTCATAATTTGTGGATCTCTATAAAATTTGTAATTTCCTTTTTCTTTTTTGTTCCAAGCTACATATCTTGATGATTTTTCTAAATATGATAACCCAATTCTTCTATCTTCTATTTTTTTTACCGCAATATTTGATAAACCTTCAATTGCAATTTGTGCTTCACCTAGCTCAGCTACAGAATCATCTCCATATTCTAATAAAACACGATTGTAAAATTCCTCTCCTCTATTTTTGTTTTTTAGAAATTCATCGAGAAAAATTCGTCGCATGCTTTTATCAGTTCTACTGTATCTTGACATCAAAGCACCACGATCAACTTGTCGTGGAGTAATTATTGCAAATACATTTCCATCTGTATTTGAAAAGTGGTCTGATAGAATCTTTTTTTCGTTAATTGAAAACTCTGACAATATATGTGCCCCGTATTTCAATTATTAATAGTCTATTTCTTTTTTCCAATTTGAATTAGATCGGGGCCTTTGTCTTTGTTGTTTCCTTTTGCTTGCCATCTTAACAATACTTCTTTGAAAGCAGCAGCATCAGCTTCATTTTCTGTATACATCAACGATGTGACCCAATAACCCTTTTTTACAGTTTTTCCACCAACAGAATTCATCCAAAAGTCACTTGGTAAGTTTTCCAGAGTCTTACTGTTTGGATCTTTTGTAACTTCAATCCATCTGTTTGCAACAAAATTCAAAATTTGCTCGAGTTCTTCTCTTTGAATCATATGCGTATTATCTGACCTCTGAATTTTAAAATTGCTAAAAATCCGATGATTTTGAGTTTGTGAAAATAATCTTACTAAAAATAAAAACATTCCTTACACTTTGTCGGTTATACAAATCTCATAATTATCACACATGACCCACGACGATATCGAAATTATCGGTAAGAACGTCAAAGACATGTACGGAACATTCATGGGTAAAGTCGTAGGAACAATAACTGACATCGATGGTAGTATTCAATCCGTTGGTATTGACTGCGGTTCTCAGGGATTACAGCAAATCCAATATGAGCAACTAGTAGTTCAAAACGATGTTGTTATTTTTATTCCAAAATGGAGACTTGACTCTCAAAGACTCATTCGTGAAAAACAACTAACTTTACGTCGTCTAAAGGCATTGATTGATATTGTTTCTGAAAATGATGACATGAAAGCAGATGCAGAAATCATTCATGAAAAATACAAGTCAAAACTTGTAACATTAGATGAAACAGAAAGTGAAATCAAAGCCAAACTTGAGGCAAGATTGACCGAGTTAGATGAACAAATGAAGTCTGCAAAGATGTTATCTTTTGATGCAAAAGTACAATTCAAGAGCAATGAAATTTCTGAATCAACATTTGAGACAGTCAAATCATGCACAAACGATGTAATTGAGCATGTAACTCATGAGATTTCAGAGATTGCAAATGTAAAAAGCAGAATTGCAGATCTTGAATTAGAAGTGCAAGAAATTATTACACCTCCACAGCAAAACATCCAAGAATCAGCCGTTTCATATCTGGAGACTTCTGAACCACAACAAGTAGTTCAGGCAATACTTCCAGAAGCACCAACAGAACCAGTCGCAACACCTTCAGAACCAATTGAAGCAGAGGCTCCATCAATACCCGAACCTCCAACTGAATCTGAAGTTTCAATAAACTTTCCAGATCCACCTCAACAGGTGACCTCAGAAACTCCAAAAGAAGACAACGATGATGATTGGCTTGCTAGAATGGAAGCACAATAATTTTTTTTAATTTATTTTTCTTTAACATTTAGAAAGATCCAAGTTCATACACTTTTTGATGTCTGAGACCTATGAGATTGGCCTTGGAAACAATAATCTTGAAATCCGAAAAAATGCAGATTCTGATTTTGTATCTTTTTGGGATGAACAAGCAAAGAATCTTTCTTGGTTTTCTCCTTGGGAAAAGACCTTAGATTGGAAACCTCCTTTTGCTAGATGGTTTGTTGGAGGCACAATTAATGCCTCTTTTAACGCCTTAGACATTCACCAGAACACAAAGGCAGACAAACCTGCAATCCTTTGGGAGGGGGAAAATGGCGAATCTAGAAAATTAACCTATCATGATCTGTGGATTCAAGTCCAAAAATTTTCAAATGTATTAAAGTCATTAGGTATTCAAAAAGGAGATAGAATTACTATCTATCTTCCAATGGTTCCAGAACTTCTAATTGCAATGTTGGCATGTGCCAGAATTGGAGCAACGCATACGGTTGTTTTTTCAGGATTTAGTGCAACATCAATTAGAGACAGAGTTGATGATTCAAAATCAAAAATAATCATCACTGCTGATGGTGGATATAGACGAGGCAAAGTTGTTAAACTTAAAGAGGTTATTGATGAAGCAATTCATGATTTTGATTTTGTAGAACATGTGATAATTTTAGAAAGAGTAAAAAATGAAATTTCAATCTCATCAAAAGATAAGTTTTGGAATGACTTGATGAAGGATGCATCTGATTCATGTAATGCTGAAAAATTAGAAAGTTCACATCCCCTTTACATTTTATACACCTCTGGGACAACAGGAAAACCTAAAGGTGTTTTACATGGAACAGGTGGATATCTTACACATTTACATTCAACTTTCAAATGGGCATTTGACATAAAAGATTCTGATATCTTTTTTTGTACTGCAGATATTGGTTGGGTGACAGGTCATAGCTATGTAGTTTATGCTCCATTACTTCATGGTGCAACTGAAGTAATGTATGAAGGAGCCCCTGATTATCCTGACGAATCAAGAATGTGGGATATTTTACAAAAATACAAAGTTACAATCTTTTACACTACTCCTACTGCATTGAGAATGTTTATGAAATTTGGAGATGACATTCCAAACTCTTTTGATCTTACTTCATTAAGATTGCTTGGAACTGTTGGTGAACCAATTAACCCTGAAGTTTGGAAATGGTACTTCAAAATAATTGGAAAGAAAAAATGTCCTATAATTGATACATGGTGGCAAACTGAGACTGGAGGCATGCTGATTTCTCCTTTGCCTGGAATCGAAACAATCCCTCTAAAACCAGGTTCTGGAACCCTTCCAATTCCAGGCGTAAATATCACTGTGGTTGATGAAAATGGAGTTGATGTTGCTCCAAACACAAAGGGTTATCTTGTAATTAAAAATCCTTGGCCTGGAATGCTTTTAACATTGTGGGATGATGATGAAAAATACAAGACAGTATATTGGTCAAAATACAAAAACTGTTACTATCCTGGTGATTATGCATTAAAAGATGAGGGTGGCTATCTTTGGTTGCTTGGACGTGCAGACGATGTTCTCAAAGTTGCAGGTCATAGAATTGGAACAGCAGAACTTGAGAGTTGTATTGTTTCACATAATGATGTAGCTGAATCAGCAGTTTGTGGAATCCCTGATGAAGTAAAAGGGGAGGTAATAATTGCATTTGTTGTTTTAAAACAAAATATAACTTCAACTTCGGAAATTTTAGAAAAAGAACTTGTAGAAAAAATACGAAATGATATTGGTGCAATTGCTACTCCTAAACAAATCTATTTTGTTTCTAAACTTCCAAAAACACGTAGCGGTAAAATTATGCGAAGATTACTTAAAGCAATTGCAAAGAATGAAAAAATTGGCGATGTTAGTACTTTAGAAGATGGTGCAGCAATTAGTGAGGTTCAAAATGCATTTGATGAACTTCAAAAAACTATCCAAGAAAAAACTAAATGATTTTTCATTCTTCTTTTAATTCTTTTAAATTAATTTCTAAAAGCATTTCAAACATTTGTTTGAGTCCATTATATTCTGATTTTGATTCTTTGTCTAATTGTTCATAATCCGTTGTTTTTATTTCATCTAATCTATTATTTGATGTTTTGAAAAATTCTTCATATTCTTTTATTTTTTCATCACTCATTTGGGTTAAGTCAAAAATTACTGTATTGCTTCCGAGCAGATTTTTATTTTCATCATAAAGACTTGTTGCCTGTAATAATCCTGGAAAAGTGCTTCCATCTTGTCTTTTGAAAGTTATCTTCCTATCAGTTACTTTACCTGTATCAAACCATGTTTTTAGTGAGTCATTCATTGCCTCCCATGATTCTTTAGGCACATGTTCAAAGATTGGTTTGCCCAATATCTCTGATTTTGCATATCCGAGGTTTGCCGCATATGTAGAATTACAATCAAGAATTATCCCAATCGAATTAATTCTTCGCCACATTACAGGCGCATCTTTGAGTGTTTTTCTTGCTTCAGTTTGAGGCATTTTTTAAAATTAGGTTGACTAGTTATTAAATTGAAATATCATTAAAACCATTGATCTAGATTTTGACTCTTTTTTTCTAGTGCTTTTTTTAATCTATTTAGAGTTGATTGTACTCTATCTTCTGAAAAACTTCTTTCTTTTACCAGATAATTTATGATCCCTTCATAGTTTATTTCGTTAAAAATAATTTCATCAACTTTAGCTACTTCTGGTTCCAAAAAGATTTTCCGTATTTGTTGAAAATCTATTTCTTGTAATTGCTCTTGAATTTGTGGAATGTCTTCTAATCTTGAATGTTGTTTTATCATCTTTAGTGCAGTTTTTGGACCAATTCTTTCAAAACCATTTGGATTAAAATCTGTCCCAATCAAAATTCCAACATCAATTAATTGTTCTCTTGTAATCTTTAATGCATCAAGTGTTTTTTGTGTTTCAATAATTTCTGGCACAATGTCTATGTACATGTTTTTATTTGGTATCTTTCTTCTTCCACTATTAGTAAAATTTCTTATCAATCTTTTTGCACCACATAAAATTGAATCAAAATCTTGACTTGCAGAAGCATATGCTTGTCCTGTATTTGTTAGATGTGCAGCTGTAGCTTCTCCTTCTGATGGAGCTTCTATGTATGGAATTCCAAAGTATGCTAAAAGTTGTTTTGATTCTTTTACCATTCCATCTTTCATGCTTGTTGTTTGTTGTGCATATTTTCTAGCATCTTCCAAATTTCCTTCTGCTATTGCTTTTTCATATTTGACAGTTGCATCCTTTTTGATCTGTTTTCTACGCTCAATTTCTGCTGTTTTTAATGATGGTGGTTTACCATCAAAGACATACACTGGTTTTATTCCTAAAGATAGAAAATTGACATTTCTATAAAGTAATCCACTTAGATGACTTGTAATTCTTCCTTCAGCGTCTGATAACTGCAACCCATCTGGCCCTCTAATGCTTGCTAAGAATTGATAAATTGCATTATATGCATCAATTGCAATTACTTTTGTTGAAAATGCTTCTAGAGTTGTTTTTTCTCTTACTACTAATTCCTTGAGATTTAATCCCATTAGAAATTGTAGTAATTTTGTGCTATTTTGTGTTTATCCTTTACCTTTGATCGATATTTCTCATAATCTCTCATTCCTTTATTATAATCACATTGAACTAGACAATGGTTTTATGTAATGTTCATGGTTGTAACTTTGATGCATTAAGATCATATTTTATCACTTTTACTGTATGCCCGAAAAACCATTTTGCAAAGAAATAGTTCAAACATGTGAAAAACATGTTAAATTATTGGGAGATAAAAATACCATTACTATGATTCATGTATTATCTTGAAATCTATTTTAATATGTGAATAAACGACTCAATTACATGCCTAATCTGAGTCTTCCTGTTACTTTAGAAGATAAAATTTTTGAAATAAAAGAATCAGATACAATCATCACAAAGATTGTTTCTTACTTTCCGTTATCTAAATTAGAAAAACAAAAAATTACTACTATATTGAATAGGCTATCCTTTGATGAATTTTATTCTATATTTAATGATACCATAACAGACGAAGAATGGAATAGAACTAAAGAACAAATTAAAAAGAAATTCAAAGACGAACTCTTTGATATTGATAAATTATGATCTGTTCTGATTTGCTTTATTATGGAGAATCTACAAGACTCTGTGCCGGGATAGCCAAGTGGTAAGGCGGCCGTCTCGAAAACGGCTACGCGTAAGCGTGCGGGAGTTCAAATCTCTCTCCCGGCGCTCAGATTTTTTTCTTTAAATAGTTTGAACCTAAATTTTTCTAAAAATAAAAATGGTCTGAAGAGATCTGAACGCTATTTTTCAGTTTTTCTTTTTACTGTTGTATCAATCCAAAAACTTAACCGCCATAGGGTCGGAACCCTTTAGACCCGCTCTCCTTATTGTACTTAAAATACGACCCGCCGCATATTATTTCGTTGAAGATAAACTACAATGATATCAACAGTAGAAATGATCCTTACCAATTATTCTTAGACAGTATCAAGAGTCCAGAGACTGCAAGAAAATACAAGAAACTCTAAGAGAGATTCTTGCATTCAATACCTGAACAAGTCTATGACAAATCATCACAAAAAAACATTTCAAATTCAGACATTAATACAAATACCAAGGCTTTTGTTGATTTGGCAAAACAGAACTATACCCAACTGACAAGGGATTTAAGAAATATTATTCATAATCTAAAATTATACGATCTATTCTTCATCCATTTCTATTCTCAAATTGGTGATCGAGTCCACGTGAAGTCACTATTTTTAAGGGCATTAAACTCTATTTACCATTCGTCTCCTGGCATTTCATATATTTGAAAAAATCCTTTATTCTAATTCAATGTAATGTTATCAAGAAAATGGAAATAATGGGACGGGGATTTAAACAGATTTTGCAAGAATCCCCCCTTTATTTTCACCTGGGTCTGAAAATGGCAGGATACAAACTTTTTAACAAAAAAAGTCCTTTCTATGGATCTGCCGATATCATCAACATATGTAATTTACATTGTGAGCATTGCTATTGGTGGCTTAATAGAAAAGAAAATGAAGAACTTACCGTAGAACAATGGAAAAAAATTATTGATGAAAAATTCAAAAAGAAACATGTCTTTATGGTAACTTTAGTTGGAGGAGAACCAATGATGAGGCCTGAAATTGTAGAATTATTTGTAAAGGAATTCCCAAAAAGAGCATGTGTTGTAACAAATGGCACGTATCCAATACCTAATTTGAAAGACATTTACTTTTACTGGATTTCAATTGATGGTGATCAAAAAACACATGATGAAATTAGAGGTGATAATGCATGGGAAAAAACACGAGAAAATGTAATTGATTATGTAGAAAATAACGGAAAGAAAGCATGGAAAGATATTTGGATAACAATGACAATTAATTCAAAGAATTACAAGACAATAAAAACAGTAATTGAAGATTGGAAAGACTATTCAAATAAAATTGGTTTTCAATTTCATACTCCCTTTATGAAAGATGATCCTTTATGGCTTCCATTAGGTGAAAAACGAACTAGAGTAATTGATGAACTTCTTGATATGAAATCCAAACAATACAAAGATTATATCATTAATCCTGTTGCTCAATTAGAAATTATGAAAAAAAATTGGGGAGGGAAAGGCACTACTCCGATTGATTGTCCTACTTGGGCTATAATTTCAGTTGATCATATGGGAAGAGAAAAACAACCCTGTTGTATTGGGAGTGCTGAAAATGATTCTATGAAACCTATCTGTGAAGACTGTGGTTTAGGTTGTTATTCCGTTTTAATTGGTTATGGAATTAAAGGCTGATTTAGATAATTCAAAATTTTAAAACAGAGGTTCACTAACAAAATCAATAATGTCTCAAAAAATAGAATCTAAAATACAAGAATCTGGAATTTCAACTGCTGAATTAATTGCACATTTTAGAGAAAAATGCAAAATATGTGGGCATCATCGAATAATGCATAACGAATTAGGAAAATGTGAAGGAGTAATGAATAAACCGTGTAACTCAGGCTGTGATGGATTTGAATCTGAATGATTTAGTTGATTTTGATAGAATGCCCCACAATTTTTTTTGGAATCTTTATTTCTAATCTTCCTTTTTGAAATTTTGCAGTTGTTTTCTTAGTATCAATCTTTCCTGGCAGTGAAATTGATTTTCTAAAATATTCAAACTTTGTAATCTTGCCTAGTTTTTCTTCAGAATATTTCTCTTTGAGCTTTGCCTCTACATTAACTTTATTTTCATCAAATGTTACTTTGATGTCTTTTTTGCTCACAAGTGGAAGATCAAATTCTAACATCCAATGATTGTCAAATTCTCTAAGACATGAAAGTGGGGAAAGAATCCTATGTTCGATATCATCAAACAATGTATTAATTATTGGTGGAGTTATTGCCAATTCAAAATCGTTATTGTCCTTCATATGATCAACTGTAAATCTGTGGGGTTCTTGATTGTTTTTCTTGTTGTTGTTTGAGTGCTCGTAGAGTCTCTTCCATCAAATTTCTGTGCTGAATTCTCAGTCTGTCTATTTTATTTTGAATATCTTTAGTATCTACTTTAACATCTAAAATCTTTGCCAGTGTAACAATTGCAACAATTGATGCTTCTGGATCTGGAAAGAAAGGATGGCATTCTGCATACAAAACAAGTGCAGGGATTTTTGTTTTTCTGAAAACCGAAATAATGGCTGCATCTGTTCCAAAAATTGAACCATCTAAAAATTTTGGAATTTGATTTTTGTATAGTGTATTTTCTAAAATGGAATGTGTTACCAATGCAAAAATTTTGGGCGTGTCCTTTTGTTTATTAGGTGTCTCCATACCGCTAACAATTACAATTTTTTTTATTGCATTTTTTTTACAAAATTCATGTACTGCAAGAGCAAAGTTCTCTGCCAAATACTGGTTAAATGGAACATCAGAAATTATGACAAAAATATTGTCTTTGTTGTATACTCTAATTGGAGCAAGAATTTCTCCACCTTCAACAAATAATGTTGAAGGAAGTTCTGGTACTTCAATTTCACCTATTTGTTTCATCTTTAGATAGTGAATTAAATATGATATTGCAAAAGTACCTACAAGACCATTACTTGGAAATCCTACAAGTAATGTTTTCTCTTTAGGTTCTTCTTTCACTATTTTCATGTTATTGCTTTTTACAAATTCGTACCTTAAAAGAAAACCTAAATTTTCAATCTTGATAATAAAATTAAAATTCTATGCAACCAGATAAGTTTCTGAAAATATCCAGATTTAAATAATCATGATTATATGATTAACTGATGACTGATGCGTACGTGATGTTGAATTGTGATTTAGGTGCAGAAGAAGGCATTATTGAAAAACTCAAAGAACTCGAACAAGTAAAAGATGTTTTTGAGACAATTGGCACTCATGATATGTTAGTAAAACTTCAAGCAGAAAATTTTGAAAAAATTAGAGAGATTGTCTCTTGGAATATTCAAAAATTAGACAAGGTTCGCTCTACTGCAACTCTCATAAAAAAGGATAATTAAGATTCGCCTATATCTAATTTAAATGACTGATGATAAAAACGAGATTGAAAAGCTAATTGATAATATGATACTTAGTGGTGACGAGTTAGTTGATAATCTAAAAACAGTTTTACCCAACTCTTTGGCTGAATCCATGGTGATGTTTCATGAATCCAATGTTGCAAATTTAAAGAAAATTAAAGCATTTCTTAATAAATAAACAAAGGATCGATTCCTATTATTACTACTATATCTTTTTTAATCATTATTTGAGTTCTTTATTGTGACAAGATCTAGAACCATTACTATGACTGTAAAAAAGAAGACAGGTGATGCATTTGATGCAATTTTACAAATTCCACCAAAAATGATGCCTGACGCTCAAATGAATACTGATGGTTGGTGGTCATTTACCGGACCTTTTGGTAAAGCTAAACTCAAATTCCATGAAAACAAATCCCTTGGAATTTTAGATCATCAGTATGTCGATGAAACATCTACTTGGGATGTTCCTATGCGAGTAGTCTCCAATGGTGATTTCTCTGAAGTTGTAATCACATTAAACAAACCTGATGAACTTACTGATACTCAATTTGATGAAAGAGTGTCTGAAATTAATGAGATGTTTAAGGCAATGAAAAACATCATTGAATCTGATACCTAATCTTTTCTAAACTTAATCTTTGATATTGAACCAAAACAATTCTTCAAATTTAGATTGAATTTTGTTAGATGATTTGAAAATGAATAGGATACTTTTTCATGTCTAGTTAGCATAAACAACGAAACAAATCCCTCAAAAAATATCATCCCTTCTTCAACAGGACTAATCTCCAAGATCTCTGTTGCTAGTAGAGTAATTGAGATTATTATTGCCAGTAAAATTATAGAATAGTATATTGCATATCTTTCTTTTTTTGGATCATGTAATGATGTAAGAATTTTCATCTCAAAGACTCCTTATTTGATATCTTTTCTTGTTGACGTTTTTTTATGATGTATAAAATCAGAATTAATGTTGCACTAATTACTGCGAGACTTATTCCCAACACATGAATGTTGTACTCTCTTATTTCTGGGAAAATTATTGCTATAAAGTGAAACTGTACTCCTATGACAAAAACTATTACCCATGGAATCCTATTTAGCGAATCATCTAATGACACTAAAAGTAAAAGATTATTTTATTAGATAATGATATGCCTGTATCAAAAATTTCTGACAATGAAAATGTGCCTAAACAAGTACAAATCGTTCCTTAAGCTTAAATGTAAATTTGGTAATATGAAACTGATAAACAATGCCATATGAAGAAGTATGTTTTCAAAGATTAAAAGAAGACAATCCTGAAGATTATGCAAAACTAAAATCTAAAAAATCATCATAATTTCGTTTTATTCATTATCGGAATCTTCATTCTCTTTTCTACCAGGGCCTACCATGTCTTCTGGTTTTATCTGATTGTCCCAATCTCCTTTTACTCCTTTCACCAATGAAATAATCCCTACACCAATAAATCCAATGACTAATACAAAGAATAAAGTTTGATCAAGAATTTTAAATGAACAATTTGTTTCTACAGGAGGACCATTATCAGAATATTCATAGCATGTCCCAAACTCCTTTGATTCTAAAGTCGCAGCTTGAAAATCATGACCAAACACCCCTAAAATAATAAATCCTACAAAAACTAATGCAACACCGATTAGAATAAATCGCATATCACTCATACTTTTTTTCTTAATTTGTTGTATTTACACTTTAACTTGTAAATTATCTAGTTCGCTTTTCAAGAATTGTTTTAAGATTTTCAAGTGATGCCTCATAAAATGAACCCATGAATGCAAGAAAATCTATGAATTGTTTTTCTGACATCTTTTTACTATTTAGATAAGATTGCCATGTTAATTCTACAAGATTTTTTGCTTTAGGTTTTATTGAAATTGTTGCAACATATGCTCTTAATGGTAATCCTTCAGTTGCAATATATGTAAAATATTCTCCATTCTTCCATGCTATAACATGTTCTTCAATTTTGTTCCCATCTGCAAATGTGATCAGTCGAATTGCACCTACATCTCTTTTCTTCTTTGAAAGATACGCTGTTTTTTTTACATCTACTACCCATGTAGGCAATCCTATAATATTGCTAATTTTTCTCCAAACTTTATCTCTAGATGCTCTAATTGTGATTATTTTTTTTATAGTACCTGTATGAAATGATTTTTTTATGGTTTTTGCCATGTCATAACGTGAAATCTATTGAATTTTAAATTTTAGTTGTATAACAATTTTTAATCCCCTGAAAATAATAATATCAAATGGTATTTGGATGGGGTAAAAAGAAACAAGAGGAAAAACCTGTAGGGCAATCTCTCCAAAAAAAAGAGATTCGCCTTTCTGATGTCCAAAAAACTGTATCTGATCTTGACCAATTACGAAAATCTCAGACTATTGCTGAGATAAAGCATCTAAGAAATAATACTGAACCCCTTATTGATGAATTAATAAAAATTGGAAATGTCCTTGAGAAAGATGATTTAAAAATTGATGATATTGATAAACATCTTGCAATAATCGTAGTAAGAGGGAAAAAACAGGTAATCGACGTTATCAAAAAAGATGTTGTTCCTTTATTAGAAATCACATCAATTGATGAAGCAAAAAAACTAAACTCTTCCCTAAATCAAATTCTTAAAAAAGTTGGAGATGTTTTGGGAAGACAAACCCGTGTCATCCATATCTTTGCAAAAAAATATGCAGGTCAGCTCAAAGATAATCTTGAAGTTATGAACAAAAACCATTCTGAAATTCAAAATATACTAAAAAACTACGAATCTGAGAAATCTGCTTCTGATGAAATAATAGATAGATTAAATCAAATTGAAATTTTAAAGAAAACCCAACTAGAAAAAACTAAAAAAATTGAAGAAACAAAGAAAAATACAAAATCTCTTAATGAAAAAATTACTTTAATACAGAATTCAATTGAAGAAACCAAATCTACTGAAAATTATAAAAAATATCTTGATTTGAAAAATTCACTAGATATATTTATCTCTCAAAAACCAAAAATAAAAAATGAAATTGATGCTCAATTTACAAAAATTTCCCGTCCATTGAGTAGATATGAATATGGTTCATCTTTAGACAAAGAACAAAAAAATCTTTTAACAAAACTTGTTGACGAACCATTTAATGCACTTCTTCCTAAAAACAATGATTCCATAATTGTAATTTTAGAAAATGTCCGAAAAGGAATTTCTTCTGGTTCAATTTCTGTCAAAGATGTTGATAAATCTTTATTCTATATCACAGAAACTGAAGAAGCTCTTGATAAATTTATAGAACAAGCTTCAGATTATTCAGAAAAATTCAAAAAGATGAAAACTGATCTTGACTCTCTGACTCCTAAAGAATTGATATCTTTGGAACAAGAACTTGCTAAAAATATCTCATTTAAAAAAGATTCTGATTTGAAATTAGAATCTTTTCAAGGTGAAATAGATGAGATTGATTCAAAAATACCCCAGATAGTATCTGAAATTGAAGTAAAGTTAAGACAATTTTCAAATACAAAATACACAATATTACCATCTTAAAATTAAATTAGTTGTGAAATGAAGAATTTATGTGATTTTCAAAAAGAAAAAATTTGAACGCAAAGTCTTGTTGCAAAATAATGTACTTGATAGTATCTTATCGTATTGTCAAATGAAGCACCCTAATGAAGGAATTCTTATACTAAAGGGGAAATCTAAGCATGGCGAAATAAAAATAGATGGACTTGTGATTCCTCCTTTTAATTACACCGGACCTACCTTTGCTGGATTCCCTCATTCATTTTTACCATTTGATATGAGCTATGTAGGAATAGTTCATTCTCATCCCAGCGGTTCAGCAGAACCTTCTGTTACTGACTTGCACAATTTCTTTGGTCTAGTCTCAATAATTGTAAGATCTCCTTATGATGATGATTCAATTTTTGCATGGGATAGTAATGGGAATTCAATTCCTCTTTCAATTATCAAAGATTAGTAATTCTCATTAAAAATATGAAAAAAGCTGACAAAACTTTATAACCTTTTTAAAGGTACTTTTAATGAATTGTTTAATTACAAAACTTATTTGATTTTCCTATTTGCATCACTTGCTATCAGTATTGGTTTACAGATGGTACTGCCATTTCCATATGGTTTAGGAGCCGCATTAGCCATCTTCATTGCATTTCCGCTCTTCTTGCGAAGACGATACATGAATCGTATGCGTGGTTATGGTGGTGATTCTGGAACTGGCGGAGGAGGTTTCTTTGGAATGGGTTCCCAGGGAGGTTCTGGCAGTGTTCGTTATGTTTGTCTTGTTTGTAACAACAAACACAAGGGTGGATCTTGCCCACGATGTGGTTCAAAGATGCAACGAGCTGATTTCTAGAAACTAAATGTCTTTAGATGATATCCGCAAAAAAGTAATTTTTCATAATTCTGTTGATGTTTGGATTGCAACATGCAATGAAAAAAATGTCGATTGGAAAAATCCTGAAGACTACAAGAAGTTTATTGCTTATTTGCTAAAAAATAATCTAAATCTAAAAGCATTTAATTTATGTGCACATGAGGCAGGAGCAACTGAAGAAGAAAAGACAAAGTTTGCTGAAACTTTAGCTGAAACAAAAGATGATCCAAATTCATTGACTTATACTATCAAACTCACTGATTCAACATTGGATGTTATCAGAGGTTATAATTTGATCATCTCTTGAGTTTAGGATTAACAATAGCATCTAATGAATTACCAATAAAGACAAATGCCAGTCCTGTAATGGCAATCATTACTCCTGGTGGCATTATCCACCACCATAATCCTCGTGCTGCTGCACCAAATGTATTTGCGTCATGTAATATTTGTCCCCATGTAGGAAATGATGGATCCCCTAATCCTAGAAAACTAAGACCCGCTTCGGTAGTGATTGCTGCTGGAACTGAGATTGCAATACTTGCAAATGCATAAGGTAGCAATTGTGGCAAAATATGTTTAAGAATAATTTTGGAATTTTTCTGACCCATCATATTTGCAGCATCTACATAGCCTCGAGTTTTGATTTGAAGTGACATGCTCCTTGACACTTTTGCAATTCCGACCCATCCAAAAATCATCAAAAATCCTATCATCAAAAATATGCTGTTGCTGATTGTAACTGAAAGTATGATTAGAAATGGCAATGCTGGCAACGCATAGATTACATCATTGAATCTCATCATTACCTCGTCTGTTTTTTTTCCTTTAAATCCTGCATAAACTCCATAAAGTAATCCCATGATTACCGATGCAATAGCTACAACAAGACCGATAAATAATGCCAGTGGTGTTCCCCATAACAATCCTATTGCTAAATCTCTTCGTAGTTCATCTGTTCCCATTATTCCAAAGGCTTTTCCTCCAATGATTAGTTTTGATTCAGGAATATGATTTTCAGAATTTACTCCGTACAAGTCTATTAAAAAAACATAATTTCCTTTTAGTGGTACATTTGATTGTGTTTTTGAAAAAATAATGTCTTCTGATGACAATCTGTTAAGGGAAAATTCAAACAATTCTGATTGTAATATCAAGTTTTTCTTTATTGCCCCATCTGTTGAAAAGATTCTTTCACTGTGAATTGTTTTTGAATTTGAAAACGGAAGTGATGTTGATAGCAATTCAAGTTTAATTCCATCTGGTCTAATGACTGACATTTGAAGTAATGGTGAGCCTGAATATTTTGATGAAAACTCATAGATAAAATCATTTGGAAAATCATCATAATCAAAATTTACTCCAAATTGATGGGTAATTAGTGAAATATCTCCTTGTGAATTTGTTTGGATGTGTGGATTTTCTAAAATCTTGTGCTCTGGAATTTTTTCCAACATAAAGATATTCACCCATGCAGGAATTGCAACCTTTGGATATGAAATCCAATTGCCTGGATTATTCCATTGTTGGAATGTCTCAACTGGAATTGCAATGATGGCAATAATTGATATTGCAACAAGAATTACAAGAATTGTAATTCCTGCAATTCCTATCTTGCTTTTAAGAAATTCTTGCTTTATCTCTTGAAGAGTTACGCTGCTCATTGACCTGTCCTCACCCTCGGATCAAAATAGCCATAAAGAATATCTGCAATGAATATGCTGACTAGAAAGAATACTGTAAGTATGTATGTGGCACCAATAATTACTGGCAAATCCATCACTGTAATTGCTTCAAAGTATAATCTCCCCATTCCAGGCCAATCAAACACTGCCTCTGTGATTATTGCGCCTCCCAGTGAACCTGATAGACTGAGTGCCAAAATTGTTACGATTGGTGGGGCTGCATTCTTTAGTGCATGTATATAGATGATCTTTTTCGGTTTAATTCCAATTGTTCTTTTTGCCATGATAAAGTCTTCTTGCATGATTCCTACCATGAAATTTCTCACCAAGTATGCCCATGAGCCAAAACCAATCATTATGATTGTAATTAATGGTAGTGTCATGTGATACAACAATGCTCCAAGGTATCCTGGGTCTGATGATGGAATATCTGGTGTTGCCCTTGCAGGAAAAATCTGATATGTAAATGCAAATAGAAATATCATGAGCATTCCTATCCACCATACCGGAAAACTAGAACTAATTATCGCAAAACTAGATGTAATTCTGTCAACAACCGATCCTACTTTACTTCCTGATAATGCACCCAAAAAGATTCCAATAATTGAAATTATTATTGTCGCAGTTGTAAAAAGTAGAATTGTTCTTGGCAATTTCTCAGAAATGATGTCTCTTACATCTGAAGAACCTGAATCACTAGTAAGAAATGTTGCATGTCCAAAATCAAGTAGTAATATTTTGTACATTGTCATACCAATTCTTTGTGGAGAGTACCATGGTTGGTCCAATCCTAAAATTTTGATTCTCTGGTCTATTTGATTTTGAATAAATGTTTCAAATTCTTCAATTGATGAAAAACTCTCAGCTATTGCAGGATTTTCAGTTACCTCTGATCTTACCTGAAACCCCACTCCTTGTTTTAATATGGTATCCATGTTTGAGCCAACAAGTGAGATTGTTATCAAGAGTGTAATCATTAAAACTCCGAACATTGTTGCCACTCTTGTTGCAACATATCTTTTCATGCTCACTATTCAAAAATGAAGAAATTAGTTTATAATAATTGCAACATGTCTGAGCCTTGACAAATTAGGTAAAACAGACGAGAGTGAAACGAACTCTAGGCACTTTCTAGGCAGAAAAGCAAGTCTCTCGTCTTATACTACTACATCATTGTTTAATTTAAGTATTTTAAGAAATTATGAATTTCTTAATCATAAAAAAATCAATATTGGCAAAGATTACCGATTGTTACCAATATCTAATACCTATATTTTGAAACCATTTTAAAATAACTACATTCAAGTTTGTATGTGGTAAAAAAGAAATCTTTTGATCCTGACAAACTTGTTTTGACAAAACCTGAAATTCTAGAATTCTGTGATAGGGTGTTAAAAAAATGGAATAAACATCCAACAAAAAACGCAAACAATATTTTAGCAATGAATGCAGTTAAGACAAGTATTTTGTGGACTGATGATGAATCTCTAAAAGCAATTTGGAGTGAGATTTTAGCATGGACATTTGAGCTACTATACGAAAATGCGATATCTGCACAAGACGAAGAATGGGCAAATGTTATGAAAAAATTAAAGAGTAAACAATAACCATAATGTATTATGAGTGCAAACACCATTAGAAAAGCAAAAAAGCTAGTTGAAAGTGGCGGTGTAATTCAAATTGAAGATGATTTGTTTCAAATAAAATCTTCGTCTGATCCCGAAAAATCTTATTTTGTTACATCTGATACATGTGAATGTCCTGGTTTCAAAAATTTTTATAAATTTCATCATGGAAAAGGATTAAAAGCAAATTGTTCTCATTTAGAGGCAATCAGAATATTCAAACAAGAAAATTAATCTTAGATTATTTTAGTTTCTTTGCATTAATCTTGCCTACAATTGCTTTATTTTTTGTAATTACAATCGGACGTAAGATTAATCCTAGATACTTTATCATCAATTTGATTATTTCTGCATCTGTTTTTTTATTATTTTCTAAATCTAATTCCTTGTACATTTTGTCCCTTTTTCTAAGAAGCTCATATGGTTTTTTTCCTGTCATTTTAATAATTTTTCTTAGTTCGCCTTCGGAAAATGGTTCTTTGAAAAAATCACGTTTCTCAATGTCTACTTTCATACGCTCAATTTCTGTGATTGTTTTTTTGCACGTTATGCATGTTGCCTTGTGATATACTTTCAATTCATTTTTACTGCCTAATTTGGATTAAAAATTGTTTAGAAAAATGAAAAAATGCTGTCATGCACAGCAGATTGATTTTTTGAAATCTTCAGTATTTCTCTCAAAATCACATTCTTTGCATACATGCCAGCTTCTGCTCTTTAGCAGTGAAAGTGCTGACTCATAACTTGTAGAATACATTTTTCCGCCACAAGATGGGCAGGGTAATGGAATATCTATTTGCATAAATTGTTTTAATCTATTTTGAATATAAGGCGCGCGTAGAATTTATCAATTGTTCATTGTTGTGAATTTTCTTCACTGATATTAGATTCTTCAGATTTTTTTAGTTTTTCTTCATTGAACTGTTCAATGATTTCTTTAGGAATACTAATCATGTCTAGATATGCTTGTCTTGCTTCTTCATACGTTCCTCCATTTTCAAGAATTGTTTCTCTGACTTTTTGAGCTTCTTCAAAAATATTTTTTGTAAAGTCTAGCTGGCTTATGACTAGTTCTTTAATTTCTGGATTTAGATTATTTACATAATCCTCATATCTATATCCTTGAAATACCCCTGCCCCTGGTCCGAATTCTTCAATTGCTTGTCCTCTTAATTCATCAGCAATCTTTCTTTGTTGTTCTAGATGAATTTGCTCTGTAAGTGGTTCTCTAGCTTTTTTATTTTCAATAATTAATTCATCAAGTAATCCATGATAATATTTGAATAAAGTTTGTCCTATGGGGTCTTTTTCAAAATCACTTTCTTTTGCACTAAGATATTTTATTGCATGTTCAGTGGATAATTGTTCTTGTAATATTGAAATTTTGGAAACTTCTCCTTTTACTTGAAATTGAGTTGTTGATAATCCTGTCATGCCATACCATGAGGCAACAACATTTACTGTATATGTTCCTGGAACTCGTTCAAAGTTTTGAAATTCTGCTCTGAATACTCCCCAAGGATCAGTAAACGCCTTTGTTGTATCTGAGCCTGCTCTGATGAGAACTTCTGCACCTCTTATTGGCTTGTATGCATGATCAACTACTTTTCCTGTAATCACTAAATTCTCCCCTGAGTAAATAGCTCCTTTTTGTATATTCAAATCAATGATTAATTCCCACAACTCTGCTTCTGAGGTTTGAGTAAATGAGACTGCCATCAAAAATGAAAATAAACCTATCACTATGGCTTTGTCATTAAACATATGTGCAACTTTTGATTTGTGTTGTTAAGACAATGTATGAATAAAAATTCGCTATTTTTCAATTTTAGTTGAGTAATTTGCCTCAATTTGAGGTCATGTCCTTGTTTTGACTATCCTAATTATTCTTAAACCACTAGACTTTATCATGAATCATGGATTTAGAAAAATTCCGTAATGATGTATATGATATGACTGAAAAACTGTCAAAAAATCTCAAAGAAAATGATATTCCCAAACTAAACTATGTCCGTCAACAATTAATTGAAATGTATCAGAAGAATTTGGTAAAAATTAATCATTCTATTTTAGAGCTGATTTGTGCAAGTAATCTGATTTCTAGAGGGTATGATGTAGAAGTTGAAAAAGATGTTTCAGATATTTTGGTATGTGATGTTTTTGCGAAAAAAGGCGGAGGAAACACAATAATCGAAATAGAGACCGGATTTACTCCTCCAGAACACGCAATGGATACAGTTGATTATATTGCTGCAAGGATTATGAGTAAGATTTCAAGATATAGTCAATTCTGTTCAAAATTTTCTTTGGCGACACCAGTAATTGGAATTTTGCCAATATCGAAAATTTTTTTGTTACCTCCAAATGCAAGAAACAAAGACGATATAACCAAAATCAAAGATATTTGTGATCGTTATTACAAGAATCCTCCAATAAAATATGATGATATCTTAAATGCGCATCTACATTCAATTTATCTCATAAATATCGATAAAGGGTTTGCAAAGGAACTTGATCCACAAGGCTATGTTGACTTGACTGAAAATCTTCTTGGAAGAAGTGAGGTAGAGTACTAGATTTTCCTTTTTATCTGAGAAAAAATTCAAATTCATCTACTTCTAATCATAAATAGATGATCTGTGCTGCATGTGAGACAAGAAAACACTATGAATGCATTGATTGCATGAATAACCATAAGACACATCTATGCTCTTGTGATTGCCATGATGAAAATACTGAACCTCACCCAGTTGGAAATTCTCATTAACTAAATTTAATCAATTTTACATTGAGCCTATGACTCATTTTTAGGATTTTTCCAAAGTAAAACAACGCTATCATATTTTAACTCTTGTAGAATTTTGACTTGTTTTTTAATGATCGATGAAAACATGAAGATTCATAAGGCAAAAAAACATTCTATCGACAAATTATGGAAACATCCCTGGAAAGCATTGGCACATTGGAGTATGTGCTTGACAAATACTCTAAAATCTGGAGTTGGAAGATTACAGGTGATCGTGCTGTGAGCATGATTTCCAGACTTGTGCCTGAAGCGTGGTATGGAGAAAACATAAACGAAGTAATTGTTCCTGATAGCATTGAAAGTGTTAAGCAAATAAAACTTATCTTGGATAGATACCCGCTTGAAATTTTATCAAAATCGGCATGGCAAAGAAAAATTGTAAAGACTTTTGCTCCAAAACCTACTTTGCCTCCAATTAAACACAAATTAAAGCGGGCAAAAGCAGGCAAACAATTTCGTGGAAAATTACTGAATTTTCAAAAAGAAGGATTAGATTTCTTGTTAAAATCCTCTGGTAATGCATTATTGGCAGATGAAATGGGTCTAGGAAAAACAGTTGAGACCCTATCTTATGTTGCTACGGAAAAACAAACTTTTCCAATACTCGTTGTTGCCCCATTAGTTACATTAAACAATTGGGAACGCGAGATTGAAAAATTCTTAAAGAAAAAGAGTAGAAATGGAAGAGTTATAGAATCTCAATCTCCTAGTGTCACACTTGTTAGAACAGGAAAATCTAAAGAATTGCCAAAGACTGACATCTATGTAATCAATTATGAGTTACTCTTCAAAAGAAAAGATGATTTAGCAAAACTTGGAATCAAAACTATTGTTTGTGACGAAGTTCATAATCTTAGATCTAAAACCACTCAAAAATACAAGGCAGTAAAAAAACTTGCAGGACTTCCTTCTGTCTTGTATAGGATTGGTCTTTCTGGAACGCCAATTTATAATCGTGGTTCTGAAATTTGGCCAATCATCGATATAATAAAACCTGGTCTTCTTGGTAACTTTAAGGAATTTTGTGAATACTTTTGTTATGTTAATGAAAAGGGCAAAGCAATTGTTTTAGAAAATAAACGCGCCTCATTAAGGAATGAATTGCAAAAACATGTAATGCTTAGAAGGAAAAAATCTGATGTGTTAAAAGAACTTAAAGATAAAGTTCGTTATAAAGAAATTATTGCATCTGATACTGATTATTATCTTGAAGAACTTGCCAAAATTTGGCAAAAACTTGAAGAAGAACAAAAAGATGCTGATACTGAATTTTCAAAATCTGCATCGTACCAAAGAGCAATTCAAAGTGAACGACAAGTTGCTGGTGTTGCAAAACTTCCCCATGTGATTAATTTTGTAAAAAATATTATGGAGATTGAAGAAAGCGTTGTGGTATTTTGTCATCATAAAGTAATTCATAAATTACTTCATGAAAGTCTTGAAGAATTCTCTCCAGTTTCTATCATAGGTGGACAATCTGATTCACTTAGACAAGATCAGATTGATAAATTCCAAAAAGGTGAATCAAAATTAATGATTGCAGGTCTACGTGCAGGAAATGTTGGTATTAATTTGACTAGAGCGAAATACGTTATTTTTGCAGAACTTGATTGGAGTCCTGCAATTCACAGACAGGCAGAAGACAGACTTCATAGAATTGGCCAAAAAAATACTGTCTTTGCATACTATTTGATTGGAAAAGGAACACTAGATGACCATGTTGCAAATATTTTGGTAGATAAGAGCTATGAGATTGATGAAATCATGGATGAATCTGTTGAAAATTATGAAAACAAAAACAAAGCTGAATTGATTTTAGCTCAAATACATGATAAAATTCGCTCAAAATAACTAAATCTCTAATTTGTTTTTTAATTCTGATAATTTTTTAGTAATGCTTTCTTTTTTTTCATTCTCTATTTGAGATTCATGAATATCATTTATCACTTCATCAATCAAGCTAAGAATTTCTATGTCTGGTCTGTATTTTTTAAAATCTATTTTGCTGAATCCTTCTGTTTCTGTTTTGTTGATTTCATCAATCCCTTCAGGTAAAATTTCATAAATCTTGACCACTTTTCCTTCCTGTCTTTGTGGTGACATTAGGACAAATTGGTTTTTTCTTAATTTTTCTAGGTCTTCTGTAATCTTTCCCTCAGGTATCCTGAGAATTTCTGTAATTTCATTTAGATTGCAAGATTTTATTTGAAGAAGACGTAAAATTTTTGCCCAGATTGGGATATTTTTGCTCCAAAGAATTTCTTTTGCAAGTTTAGTGATAGAAAAAGAACCATCGCTATTAAGTGAAATTAATTTTCTATCTTTTAATGATGCAAGTGCATCAAGAATTCTTCCAACTCCTAGTCTCTTTAATTCAGAGTTTTCCAAATTATTTTCATTAAATGTGCCGTTTTCTTTTATAGCTAAATCTAATAATTCTAAATCAATTGTTCCTAGTTTTCTCATATGATGTGCTGACCTCTAAGATTTATCATCTTTTCCACTTGAAAAATATATGTGGACACAAATAATTTCATTTGTGGTTAGATATGAACTTCCAAAACTACCTTATGAGTATGATGAACTAGAACCATTTATTGATTCTGAAACAATGAAGATTCATCATCAAAAACATCATCAATCATATGTTGATGGTCTTAACAAATCTCTTGAAGAAGTTGGAAGTGCGTCTCATCCTCAATATATCACATCAATTCTCTCTGATTTAAAATCAATTCCTGAATCAGGGAGAAGTGCAATCAATTTTTTTGGCGGCGGGTTTGAGAATCATAGATTATTTTGGGAAACAATGATTCCTGAAAATGATGGTACTCCTGGAGGAAAACTCGAAGATTCAATTGATGTTTATTTTGAAAATTTTGAGAATTTTAAAAAAATTTTTTCAGAAAAAGCAATTTCAATTCAAGGCAGTGGTTGGTGTTGGTTAGTGTTTAATCAAACTTATAATAAAATAGAAATTATCGCAACCCCTAATCAAGACAGTCCTTGGACTTTGCAAAAAATTCCATTATTGGGATTAGATGTTTGGGAACACGCATATTATTTGAAATATCAAAACAGAAGACCTGACTATGTTAAATCTTGGTGGCATATTGTAAATTGGGATTATGTTGAGAATCGTTTCTCAGAACTTTCTGGATAAATGTCTGATTTGGACAAATTCTTTTAAACAAAAATACAATTTTTCATCCAATGAACAAGAGTCTAAGATACTTAGCAATTCTAGCTTTGATCCCTTTGTTCACAACAGGCATGGACTCAAATTACTTTGTAGAAGTAGATGCTGCCAAAAGTCAAGGCAGCAATGCTCTTGGAAGAGTTGGGGTTAATTCATATGGTTCTGCAAATGCTGGTGTAGTGTGCGGAGATGTTCTCTGTAAAGACTATCCTGGTGGCAGAGCTGGTTGGGAAGAAGACAAAAAATCAAGTTCTACAGTTTCCCAATCTCCAAAAACAACTGAATCATCTACTCAGAAAACAGATGAATCTGTTGAAACTACTGATGTGACGGAAAAGGATCTAGGTTCTGTACTTAGATTGTCAAGAGCAAATGTTCCGGCAACAATTCCAATGCATCAAGGATACTACGATGGTGGAGATGTTTTCTATATTATCACCGATTCTAGTGATCCTACACATGCTGAAGTTATTACAGCAAATCAAGGTTGGCAAGTAGAACTTGCTTTTTTGTTAAAGAACGCACCAGATGTGGCACTTTCAAAAACATACATGTTCACTAACGGTGTTAAAGGCGATGGTATACATGGATTTCAAGGTGAAGTATTCACTAGCACTCCTGCACAAGCAGATGTGTATAGTGCATTGACTGCACATGTTCATGTAACCTGGAATGATGATAGCACACCAAGAATACTTAATTCACAAACAATGGTTATGGAAGCAGCTGATAATGGAGAAATTACATTGACCGAAGTTGATGTAGTTTTGAATATGCCACAAATCGTTTGACCAGATGGACAAATGATGGTCAAAGAAGACAAAACTTTGACTGATGATCAACCTTACGGTGGTGGACAAATTCTTGATATTGATACAGAAGAGATGAATGTGACTTTCATCGCTCATCGCGGATGGGATCCAGATGGTAGAACAATCTATTACATTGTAACAGATGCTGCCTCCAGTGGACCTGCAGGAATGATGGGTGTTGTTAGTGCACCAACATCTGCAAGCTTGATTGCAAATTCAGCAGCAGTAGATTTATTCCAGTTCAAAAACGGTCTAAAAGATTCTGGTCCATTAGGATTTCAAGCAGGAATAGCTGCAGGAGCTCCTGGTGATGAAAATTATTCTCCAATGTGGAGAATCTTCATGACAGGATGGAATAATCCAGACGAAGCACAATTGTTAGAAACTATTGACGATTTGAACACATACAAAAAAGCTGGCTTGATCGGTATTGGTATTGCACGTCCAATGGATAGTGATCATATTGTTAACTGTCCATTCATAGATCCATTCCAATAAGATCTAACTTTTTTTCTTATTTTTTTAAATTTTAAACATTTGTTAAAAAAATTTAAAAAATTTTAATAAATTTTCAGAGAATCAACTACTTAATTTATCACTGATCATGAGAATATTACTTCATGAGTGTTGCAGGAATGTATATGTTAAAAGAATACAACGAAGAAAAAACTACACAATCACTTGATATGTTGTATCTTGATAGAAAAAATGAGTTTCGTGAATTATCCGAAGTTCTCTTAACAGAAAAAGCTCTCAAAGTAATGCCTAACTGGAAAGAATTTGTTTTGAACTTTTCATTAGACGTTGAAGATGCTTTCAAGACTTGGTCTGGACAGTCTCCTCTCTTAACAAGTTCTCCGCAAAAAGCACTTACCATATTAAGACAACTAGGACATGATAAGACATCTATGAATCAACTAGCTCATTTGCTTAACATGGCGTACAATATTTCATTGGAATTCAAAGAGATTTATAGACGTCTAAAATAATCTCTTTTTCTTTTTGATCTCAAGACCTAAATTTAATTAAAATTTTGAATAATTTATCTTGGATTTCATGCTTGAAGAAGAATTGATTGATTTAATGACCTTCTGTTTGCAAAATCCTGACTCCTCAGAAATTCCTGAAAAGCATAAAAGAATCACTGAAATTGGTAATGAGATTTATACAGATGGGGGAGTTGATGCAATGGAAAATTTCTTTTTTGTTTTAAAAAATAGAATTACAGAAGAAATAGAAAAAGATCCATCCCCAATGCGTTCGCTATGGAATGGTCTGAGCGACGAATGGCAGTTCTAAACTTTTTTTAGCTTATCCTCTACCAATTCTGAAAATGGCAGTACTGCATGTTGGGCAAGTGCCTTTGATTGCAGGTTTACCATTTTTCATGGTGTATGGTTTAGCGCCTTCGATGTCACGTTTATCTCGGCACTTAACACAATATCCTATTGTCATATCTGCACTAGGCTCAAGGTTCTATTAGCGAGAACTTGTTGAACTTTTTTCACTAAGAGGCAAACCTCGATCTTAATCATTATATCCAACACCAATTTATTTTGTATCGGTTATTTTTTTGAATAATTTAGGAATAACTCAATCGAATTTTTTAAATAATTCTGTTCTTTTCCACAAAAATTGTTTTGTCAAAATTTTAACTGACGTTAATTTGTAATGTTGTGTATTCTGATAATGCGTTATGGTTATTCAGACCTTCCCAAACAAAAATTTCTGCAACAAATTCGCCAGATTCATTTGGAGTCCATGATAATGATGGGCTGAGTTGTTGATCTGGTGTTAATTGTCCACTAATCCATCCCAAAAAAACAACAACACCGATCTCATTTTTTATTTGAACAAGATATACAAAATTTTGAGATCTTACTTGATGATTTGTAACATCTGCTGAAATCTGAATCTGCTGATCAACATTAATGAAATTTCCAAGAGGTGCCCCAAAAACTTCTAGTCTAGGATCATCAATTGTTGCCCTTTGTAATTCTGTTAATGCAAATATTGAAGTGAAACTAACACTTAGAACTAAAAATATACCTAACAAACCCATGCTCTTAACTAACACGATATTTTGGACAATTTTTTGTTAATAAAGCGTTTCTGAGTTGATCTTTTTGATTTTGGCTTAAAATTATTTAGAAATTTTCAAGATTTTTTGTTATTGTGCTTTTCTTTGTGATTATCTTTCCGGGATTTAAGATATTCTTTGGATCGAAGAATTTTTTGATTTCTTTGAAAACATGATAATTTTTTACTCCATATTGTTTTTTGATAAATTCTGAGCGTGCAAGACCATCACCATGTTCAGCAGTAATAGTTCCTCCAAGCTTAATTATTTCATCAAAGTATTTTATTGCGATATTTTTGACAATGTACATTTTTTTCCTATCTGCAATCAAACGAACGTGAACATTTGCATTTCCTGCATGTCCATACACAATTGCCTTTGTTTTGTATTTTTTGTTGATTTTGTTCAGAAGCAAAAATAATTTAGGAAAATTTTCTAAAGGAACTGCTGCATCTTCAATAACATGTGGAATTCTTTTTTCTTTTTTGATTGATCTTAAACTATAATGCAATGATGATTCTCTGTATCTCCACCATTGTAACATATCATAATTTTTTTCTAATTTTTTAACAATTATTCCTGTTAGAATTGTTTTTAATTTTTTTTCATTTGAAATAATATTTTCATCATATTCTACAAAGAGTAAGCATTTAGTCTTTTTGTTAAATTTGGTTTTTATTTGATTAAGTGTTGTTTTATCTACAAATTCTATCGCTGAAGGATTTGTTTTATTAATTTCAATACAATTTTTTGATGCTCTTGTTATTGAATCATATTCGATAACAAAAAGTATTCGTTTCTTTGGTTCATTTTGAATCTTTAGTTTTGCTGATATAATAATTCCAAGTGTTCCTTCAGATCCAATAATTAGTTTATGGGAATCTTTTATTGATTTTACTTTATCAATTCTATATCCAGAAGAATTTTTTGTGACATTTGGGAATTTATCGAAATCAATTTTGTTTGCAAACTCTAAAATCTTTTTTCCAACTTTTTTGTTTTGTGGAAGAACAATCTTATTTCCATTTCCATCAATAAATGTAATTTCAATTACATTATCAATCATACTTCCATACTTTAGACTTCTACTTCCGCTTGCATTATTTCCCAACATTCCTCCAACTGCACAAAAAGAACCAATTGAAGGATTTGGGGGGAAAAATTTTCTTTTACCTTCTAATTTTTTATCAAGAATGCCTTTAATCATTCCTGGACCTGCTGTGATATGATTTTTTGCGAGCCTAAATGAATCAAAATTTTTCATATCCACTATTATGCCGTTGTTTAGTGCGTTTCCTACAAGACTAGTTCCTGCACCACGTACCGTAACTGATGTTTTGAATTTTTTTGCAATTTTTACTGTATTAATTACGTCTTTTTCATTTTTTGGGATTACAACTATTTTTGGAATAATTTGATATGAACTTGCATCAACAGAATAAAAATTCTTAAATTCTTTTTTTGTGTAAACTTCCCCTTCAATTGCTGATTGTAATGCTTTTAAAATTGATTTTTTCATGTGATGAATCTAAATTATAATCCTGTAGTAATCCCATCTTTCAGGATCAAATAATGTCACAAATTCTGCTTGTTCTTTATCAACTCTTGCTCTAATAACATCTCGTAATGCAAAACTCGTGAGATATTTGTATTTCATAGAATGAGCTTGCATGATAAACATATGGCGCATTTCACTTCCTCCTTTTAATCCCCAATATCCAATCTTTAATGCCAGTGGTTCTAAAAATATCGTGTTTCCAAGACCGTAATTTTCATCTCTGATCTCTTCACGAAGCTTGTATTTTTCAAGCGGTCCTCCCTTGGAAAATCCAACAATTTCCCCATCTTTGTCATTTAATCGAAGTGTATTGATAACTGTTTGAGGATCTTTTACCGAGTTTTCAAAATTCTCTTTTTCAAATTGTAAAGGTTTTGGTAATTGTAAAAATATTTCATATAGATTTTTGATGAAATTTGGATCTTCTCTTGTTGTCATGTTTTCTATTGTTGGAATTAGTTTTAGATTGTCATACGCATAATCTGCTTGAATTGTTATCTCTTGTTGTCTAATTTTCATAAATGATAGTACTGTGTCAAAAAAGTTTTTTCTCATCTCTTTTGGAAGTGGTTTTAAAATTGCTTTTGCCATTTCTGTTTCTTTATTTAATAATTCTTCAAAATATGCAACAGAGCTTCTTACTATTAATGATGGTCTCCACGCTAATGCATGTGCATTCATCTTTGTCATCTCCATTGCTTTTGAAAAATCTCCTAATGCGTATCCCGAAATTCTATCTACTACTGATAAATATTCTCCCATTTGTAAGATATGTTCTTGATACTGTTGGTCATTTCTTGTTAGATCAGAATTTTGAAAACATTGTTGAATTTGCTCTTCGGCATTTTTTTTCAGTTCACCACTCCAAGGATATGTCGTTCGTAAAATTAACACTTTGATGATTTCTAAATCAACATTTGCAGCCGCAATTAACTGTTGAAGTTTTTTATCCATCGAAATGAATTTTAAAACACTTTCTTCATGTGGTTTGTCTACACTTTTTTGTGGATCAAAGTCATGAAACAGTGCAGAAATGTATAGATACTTTAGATCTTCTTCAATAAACCGAACTTTTTCTTGTTTTGAAGCTAAAAGCGAAAAGTATGTAACTTCTAATTCATGATTGATGTTATGATATCCATAGTAATCAGTTCCAAGTCCTTGGCTTTCAAACAAATCAATAGTATAATCTAACATTTCAACAAAACAATCATCTCCTAACCCATTTTTTACCATCAAATTGAGAATTTCATTTCTCATTGAATGGGTATTTGCAAATTGTTGCATTAAGAATTTGATCAAATGATCGTTTTTAAAGATGCCCTCTATATGATGAAATATCTGCTTGAATTACTCAGAAAGATTCAATAGAATATTGTTCTGGCTATTTTTGAATGTCGATAGATAAGGATTTACTTGAAAGGCTGATAGATTATCATAAACAAAATTCTCCTAAATACCTGCTATGTCTAAATAATAATACATTTCCGATTACAAACGTATCAATTACAAATTCACCTATTCCTGTAAACGAACCTACTACACGAGGAGGAGTATATTTTTCAGATAAATTTGCTTACAAGATGAATGGTGTGATTGAGGATCTTTCTATAGTCTCATTACTTACAAAGAAGATGCTTGGACCTAATACTGAATTTGGTGAGATTAAAATCACAACTCAAATAGAAATTAATGGAAAACCCCTAAATCTTGAAATCTTTACCAATCTTACAAACAGCGTACAAACCTCAAATTCAATTGAACTTTGTATGATAATTGTTAAACTAGGTTCTGTCTAGTCGATTTTTAGATATTTATCATATCTTTCTCTGCGTTCTTCGTCTGAAAGTACCTCATAAGCCTTGTTTATCTCTGCCATTTCTTCTTCAGAATCTTCTTTTGTTTTATCTGGATGAGTTTCTTTTGCAAGTTTTCTAAATTCATTTTTGATTTCTTCTTGTGTTGCATCTTTGGAAACCCCTAAAATTTCATAATAATTTGGAAGTTCATTATTTATTGAAGCCTCTCTAAATTCCTTATCTTCTTTTGTGTTTCTTCTCTTCCCTAATTCTTCATAATCATCCCCCCAATCAGAATGATATTTCTCGTATGTTTTTTCTTTTTTTGATTCATGTTCTTCTTTATCGTATCTTGTTTTTTTCCTAAGTATGATGTCCCGCGCTAAAAACAAAAAGATAGCAATAATTGCAACTACAAAACCCCCAAACAAAATTATTTTATCTTCATTAGACACTACAAGTTCATTGTTTTGATTATTAGTCTGTGCATATGTTGCATGTATTGTTCCAAAAATAATTATGGAAATTACAAAAATACTCAATTGCTTCAATTCGTCTTACCTATGTTAATCTAAAATCCTCTTTTGCAGTATTTAGTACTACATGTGTAATGGTGTTTTCTACGTTTGGAATAGCTACCAAACTCTTCACAAATTTACTCAACTCATTTCTTTCTTTGAATTTTGCTATGATCAAAGTATCTGTTGAACCTGTAACGTCATAAACTCCACACACATTCTCAAATTTTGATATCTCATCTTCAATATCTACGATTTTGTCATTTTTGGCGATAATTTCAATTATTGCAGTAAGTGAATACCCTAGTTTTTCATGATCAATTATTGCAGTATATCCTTGAATGATCTTCTCTTTCTCTAATTTTTTGATTCTTGATAACACTGTAACAGTTGACATCCCAAGTTTTAATGCAAGTTGCCTTGCTGATTGCCTTGAATCAATCATCAAGTTTTTGAGAATCTTTTTATCTGTCTTATCCAGATTCATATCATATACTGGTGAAAAATTTATTTAAATTTTCAGTGATTAGTTGTAAATCTGTTTAATTTTGATACTTATGTTTTGTCATTATTTTTTCATATTTAATACATCTTTTTTCTTTGATGATTTATGGATGAGTCACAAAATCTTGTTGAGAAAGGAAAACGCCTGCTTGAGGATGGAAAATTCAATGATGCACTTGGGTTTTTTGAGCAAGCACTTCTTTTGAACCAAGATGACCCTGATCTTTGGAATTATAATGGAATTGCACTTCGAAGTCTAGGAAGATACGAAGAAGCAATGGAATGTTTTAACAAATCATTAGAAATTGATCCTCGAGATAGAAATGCGTCTTGATTTTGTATTGACTACTTGTGAATCTATATTATTAACAAAATATTATCAGTAGTGTTGAGTGATAAAATAGGCAATATGTTAGAGCAAGCCTATGAATTTGTAGAAGACGGAAATTATTCAGACGCCCTTAAACTCTATGATTTAACATTAAAAAAAGAACCTGACAACATACTTGCTTTGATAGACAAAGGTGCAACTCTCCAAAATATGGGAAGAACCAAACTTGCTATTCGCTCATATGATAAAGCCTTGTCTGTTTCTCCTGAAAATCTTGATGCTTTGTTAAACAAAGGCTCTGCATTACACTCTGATGAAAAATATGAAGAAGCAATAGAATGTTATGATAAAGCTCTCAAAATCGATAAAAAATGCGCGGTGGCTCTTGCGTACAAAGGTCTCTCTTTGGGAGAATTGGGTGAACTGCAGGGTGCTTTGAAACATTTCAAAAAAGCATTATCTATTGATAGTCAATATGACTTGGCTAGCATATCCAAGGACATTGCTCAAGAATTACTAAAATCAATCAAAGAAAAGAAATCTAAAACACAGTAACATCGCCTGGTGCTGGCTCTCTGTTCATCTGCTTTTCATGAGATTCAAAAAAATCCTTATGTTTGCTGTTTTGATGTTCTCTGAGTTTCTCTAAATCTTCAAATCCTTCATGACACAAGTAACATTTTGGCTTGTTTTCATCAACTAGAGGAAGTACCATATTATCAATAATCTTACTACCTACTTATTTCTTGAGACTATAAGGAATATATCATCATAGAGAAATAACACTCCATGCTAGAGCAGTTAATAGGAGATTCCCCTGCATTAGATCGGGCAATTGCTGGAGAAGAACTATCCTACAAAGATGGTCTTGAATTAATGAATTATGATAATCTCCATATGCTTGGCGCAGTAGCTGATACTACTAGAAAGAAACTGGTTGGAGATACTGTAACTTTTGCAGCATCTTATTACATGAATTACACCAATGTGTGTACTGCAAGCTGTCAGATGTGTGCATTTTATCGTAAAGAAGGATCTGATGATGCATATGCCCTAACCCCTCAAGAAATTGAACAAAGAGTTGCAATTGCAAAACAAATGGGAGCAACTGAAGTTCATATTGTTGGAGGATTTCATCCAAAATTGCCATTAGAGTATTATGAAGATATGATGAAAATTATCAAGAAAAACCATCCACAACTTAACATTAAAGCATTAACTGCAGCTGAAATTTTCTATTTATCAAAACTAACAAAAAATTCCACAAAAGAAATTCTATCTCGTCTAAGAAATGCTGGTCTTAATACCATGCCAGGTGGAGGTGCAGAACTATTTCATCCAGAAATAAGAAACAAAATTGTAAGAGGAAAATGTTCAGGACAAGAGTGGCTTGATGTAATTGAAGAAGCACATAACATGGGAATTAAAAGTAATGTTACAATGCTTTATGGACATATTGAAAAACCTGAACATGTTATTGATCATCTCATAAAGATTAGAGAATTACAAAAGAAGACAGGTGGATTTCTTACATTGATTCCATTGAAATTTAGTTTGGATAATACTGAACTTGAACAAGAACATTTAGTGACAAATGAATGCTCATCTGTGTATGATTTACGAGTAATTGCACTATCTAGACTTATGCTTGCAAATGTCATCAATAACATCTCAGTTTATTGGGTAGCATATGGCAAGAAACTGGCACAAGTTGCATTATCTAATGGTGGAAGTGATTTGGTAGGTACTGCATTTTCTGAAGAGATTTATCGTGCTGCAGGAAAACCAACAACATCATCTGTTGAAGAGCTTGCTACAATGGTCAAAGAAATAGGTCGTTTCCCAGCTCAGCGAAATACTAAATTTGACATCTTAAAACAATTTTAATTTCATTTTTAAAAAAAATTCAACAAGTTTTTAGATTATGTTGACGTTACTATACTGTGGAAAAATTTGAAAAATTATTGAATATGTTGATGGATTTTAATAGTGATATACGATTTGCAGCGGTTTGTAATAAAGACGGAGAAATTTTGTGGAATAGCAAGAGAAACAATGTAAGAAATATTGTTCCGCTTGGAGATACAAAAAAGACCCTTCAAAGGGCAGCAAGTGCTTGGAATGAACGTTCAAAAATTACAAACTTGGTTGGAAAAGGACTATACGTAATTGCTGCATATGAAAAAATAAAAAGAATAACTATTCCCTTAGATAATAAACACATTTTGTTTATCAGTATAGATAACACTCCGTTAAGAGCATCAAATAAGAAAAGTTATGGACATTTAGTTGAAATGGGAAAAATAATGTCTATAGTAGATTTTGTAAATTCTGCAACTTAAATTGCAAATTATTTTTCTAAATGCTTTTTGATTGAATCTAGTTTTTCTTCCATCTTTAGTTGTTTATCTCTTCTTGAATCAATCTTGACTACAACTTCAACTCGATCGATTCCAAGATTATGAACTACTTCCAACATTTTCTTTGCTGCTAAATAAATCACATCAATATTATCTGATTCTAAAACTGTTCCCATTGAATTGATTTCATATCTTAAATTTTCAATATTCTGAATTGATTCTATTGCCTTTGCAATGTAAAAACTGGCACTAGTTGTTTTTGTTGCCATGGGATATACACTAATTTCAGCCTGAATCAATAGTTCTAATGCAAGAAATTAAGATTAAAAGTTTTGAATTATTCTGCAGGCTTTTTTTCTTCTTTTTTTGCGCTACCCTTTCTTCTTCTAGCGCCAAAACTAATCAATACTAGTAAAAATCCAACTCCAATTAAAACTCCAGATAATGTATTGTAATCTTGAATTTGTTGTTGTGCTGTTAATAAATCAATTACTTCCTCTTTTGTCATTCCTGATTGACCTGCAGGCATATTTGATGAATTAATAGTAATTAATACAATTCCTACAACTAACATTGCAAGACCTCCTCCTAGAATTCTTTTGTCGATTAGCATTTCTAGTATAGATTGTATTTTATCATATATTAGGTATTTTTTATTCCGGCCATTTTCAAAGAACTAAGTTGGCACTAGAAAAAAACTGTAGTGAACATTAAATGCAGATCCAAGTTTATTTTCTATAACGACTTGAACATACAAGGGGATCTGTGATTGAAGGGAATATTAGAGTCACTTATTGTATTTGCAATTATGGGTGGGGTACTTTTACCTGCAAGAATTCTTTTTGTGGAATTTGTTTCAAATAATTGGTTTGGTTCATTAGGTGTAATTACTGCAATTTCTATGCTTGTAATTGTTCTTGCAAAGAAGCAAAAATTGGGATTTTTTGGTTCTATGCTTGAACGTCACATGTACAAATTCCAAAATGGCAAACGTGGAATAATAGTTTTTGGCGAATCTGTATTTTTACTTGCTATATTGGGATTGATGATATTTACTATTGATCATGGAAATTCGATATATTCTGAAATTCAAACTATCCCACTTGATTCTGATAGAAATTATGAAACCAAGGTAATAAAACTAGTAACTGATTTATCTGCATCAGATTGGTTCTTGGGAGTTTTGATGGCCCATCTGCATTTCTGACAATATTTCCTGAAATGAGCGTCACCATTGCATCAATTGATCAAAAATTAGATGGTTGGCTTATGCATTTTTACACAGTTGGATTTGTTGAATATTTAGAATTACTTGGAATTTTGATTTTTTACAAAATTTCCTTTAAGACAAAAAAAGCATCAATACCTTCAATATATGAAAAAGCAGCAATCTAAAATCCTTCTGGTGGTTTTTGAACAAAGACATTACATACTAGTGCATCGGTTTTTGAATCTCTGTATTGAACGTTACATGAAACAAATTTTCCTTTAAGTTCTCTTTCTAATTGTTCTAGTGTTGTTTCTGCATATTGAGGGTCATCAGGATTATCAATTTTTGCAATTATGATTTTTTCAGTTTTACCATACTCTTCTTTGTTATCTTTTCTAACATGACTAACAAGTAACTGAAATGCATTATTTGCTAAAATTCCCATGATAGGACCTCCAATTCCATCTCCCATGATTTCTAAAAATTTTTTGTTCTATAATTACTTGGTGGCAATACTTAATTCAAAATCAGAAACCAAATTCTTTTCTTTTGCCATCTCGAAGAGTTTTCTAATTGATTGCTCTCCTGAATCCCCCATGTTAACTGTGACCTGATTAACATACATCTTTACAAACTTCTCAATCAAGTCCCGTGGTTTTCCCCTAGAATATTGCATTGCATACTCTATTGCATCATCAAAATGCTCCAATCCAAATTCTATTGATGCTTGAAGGTGTTTGTCAAATTTGACGATTGTTTCCATACCTAGATCTGTCTTCATAACATTGATTCCTAACGGTACTGGCAATCCGTTTGTAGTTTTATCCCACCAATCCCCCACATCTAAAATTTTGACATTTCCTTCTTGCTCATACGATAACTGGGTTTCATGAATTACTAGCCCTGCATCTACCTTACCTGATTTTACAGCTTCTGGAATATCACTAAAATTCATTTCAACATAATCAAATTTTCCAATCATTAATTGAAGAAGTAAAAATGCTGATGTCATCTTTCCTGGAATTGCAATTTTACATTTTTTTATCTCATCAATTGACATTTGTTTTCTTGCAGTAACTATTGGACCATAACTAATTCCAAAACTTCCACCACTTCTCAATATGGTGTATCCTGGAATGTATGCACATGCATGAACTGAAACTGCAGTAACATCAAGCTGTGGGTCTGTTGCCTTACGGTTTAATTTTTCAATATCCTCAATTACGTGATTTACGTTAAAGTCTGGAGATGGAACCTTGCCTGTAAACATCCCATAAAACATGAATGCGTCATCTGAATCAGGAGTATGTCCTACAGAAATTTCCATGATTGTGTGCAAAATTATCGTAATAAAAACCAAAACCTATTCTAAATCGTTTTTCTAATATACACCAAAAATTATTTGATGTTATGAATACTATTGAGGCTTATGAATATGACATTAATCTTCAATCAAATTTTTTAAAATCATTTAGAAAACAAAAAACCCTTTCTGAGAATCAACAAAAAAATGTAATCTTTTCAGGAAGTGGAGATTCCTTGGTTTCTGCAATGCTTGCAGAAGCATTTTCATCTGGAAGAATAAAAGCAATGGATCCATTAGATTTATACAAAAACAAACAATTAGCAAAATCAAAACATGTCTATTTTGTATCAATTTCTGGAAATACCATTTCTAACATCAAAGTTGCAAAGATTGCAAAAAAATCAATTGCTATAACTTCTAGTCCTAAAAGCAGGCTTGCAAAGGTAAGTGACAAAATTATATGCCTAGCTTCTCCAAACCATGATGTCTTTACTGCTGGAAGTATCTCATTTTTAGAAAGTGCTTTAACATGCATATCTTTAGTAAAGAAATTATCCCTCCCAAAGGATGTCCGATTACTCTTAAAAGCAAAGACCGACGCAAAAAAATCTAGAATATCGAAGAGAATTTTTATACTTGGAAATCTGTTTACTTATCCTTTGGCAATGTATTGTGCTGCAAAGTTTTATGAGATTTTAGGTTATGATGCACATTATTCAAAAATAGAACAATTTTCTCATATGGAATTATTTTCAGTACAAAAAGGAGATACTGTCATAATTTTTGAAGAAAAGAATTCTCATAACAGACAACTTGCAAAAAATCTTGTGAAAATTGGAGTAAATGTAATTCATCCAAAAATCCCCTCTGAGAAGATTTCTCAGATGTTGTACTGTACATTTTTTTCTCAATTGCTTACACTTTTTGAGGCCAAAAAGAAAAAGAAAAAAGATTGTCATTTTGTTACAGCAAAAAAAATTCGTAATGTTAGCAACAAGATGATCTATTGATCTTTTACAAGGCTAAGGTTTAATAGCTGATTCCAATGGTGTGCGAATATGGTAAAATTCAAGTCGACTGCTGAGGTTCTTAAAATCATCAAGAACAAGGATCAAATACGTAACTTTGGTGTTATTGCCCACGTTGACCACGGAAAGACAACTATGAGTGATAGTCTCTTGGCATATTCTGGCATTATTGCGCCATCTGCAGCTGGAAAAGCTTTGGCAATGGATTTTGATAAGGAAGAACAACAAAGAGGAATTACAATTTATCAGGCAAACGTTACTTTACACTTTACACAAAATGACAAAGAATACGTCATTAACATGATTGATACTCCTGGACACGTGGATTTTAGTGGCCGAGTAATTCGTAGTCTTAGAGCAATTGATGGTGCAGTTGTCGTTTGTGATGCAGTTGAAGGAATAATGACTCAGACTGAAACTGTAACTAGAATGGCACTTGAAGAAAGGGTAAAACCAGTCTTATTTATCAATAAAGTAGATAGACTCATCAAAGAACTTCGATTAACTCCTGAAAAGATGCAGCAACAACTAGCAGAAGTTGTGTCAAATTTTAATCAGCTGATTGAAACATACGCAGAACCTGAATACAAGGATAAATGGAAAGTATCTATTCAGGATGCAAGTGTTACATTTGGTTCTGCCAAAGATAGATGGGCAATCAATATTGATTTGATGAAAGAACGAGGAATTACATTCAAAGACGTTATTGATGCTTATGAAAATGAAAAAGTTCCAGAACTTGTAGAAAAAGCACCACTAGCTGATGCTGTACTTGGAATGGTTGTAAAACATCATCCTGCACCACACGAGGCAGTAAAATATCGAATTCCGCAAATTTGGAAAGGTGATTTGGATTCTGATGTTGGAAAAGCATTACTTGCATGCAGTGATGATGGTCCAACTATAATGATGATAGTCAATATGGTGTTAGATCCTGCAGCAGGTCCTGTTGCAATTGGTCGATTGTTCTCTGGCACCATCAAAGATGGACAAACAATTAATATCATTGATGAAAAACGTGAGGGAAGAATTCAATCGGTAAACTTTTTCATGGGAAACCAAAGAGAACAAGTTGGTGAACTTGGGGCAGGAAATATTCCTGCATTGTTAGGATTAACTGAAGCTAGAGCCGGAAATACAATATCTTCTGTAAAAAACATTCCAATGTTTGAAGGAGTAAAATATGTTTCAGAACCAGTAGTTCAAGTTGCAGTAGAACCGAAACATCCTAAAGATTTACCTAAACTAGTTGAAGTGCTTAAACAACTAACAATTGAAGATCCAAACCTTGTCGTAAAAATTGACGAAGAAAGTGGTGAAACAATTGTTGCTGGTATGGGCGTATTACACCTTGATGTTGCAACCCATCGTATTCAAGATGCTAAAGTTGAGATTGTCACATCAGAACCATTGATTAACTATAGAGAAACTGTCAAAGGTGGCTGTGAACCAATCATGTCCAAATCTCCGAATAGACACAACAAAATTTTCATGAAAGTTGAACCCCTTGAACCAGAGATTGCAAACATGTTAAGAACTGGAGAAATTAGTGACCTAAAAGACAAAAAGGTAGTAGCAGAGTTGCTTAAAGGTGCTGGATGGGACACGGATACAATCAAAAGAGTTATGAAATTTGATTCTCGTGGAAATGTTTTGATTAATGGAACAAAAGGTGTGCAATTTGTTCAAGAATCCACTGATTCGATAAATTCTGGATTTGATGAAGTAATGAAAGAAGGTCCTCTCTGTAAAGAACAGATGAGAGATTGCAAGTTTACATTTACTCACTTTGTCCCACACGAAGATACTGCGCACAGAGGTTTGTCCCAATTGGGCCCTGCATCTCGTAGAGCATGTATGGGTGCATTACTAACTGCAGGAACTACAGTTTTAGAACCAACGTTAGCTATTGAGGTTCGTGTTCCAACTGATGTGGTTGGCAATGTTGCAACTGTTCTTTCTGGAAAACGCGGCAAAGTACTTGACATGGTACAAAAAGGTGCATCAAGCATTGTTACAGGTGAAATTCCAGCTTCTGAAACATTTACTCTGTCTGAAGAGATGAGAGGTCAAACTGCTGGACGTGCCACCTGGAATACTTCCTTTAAGGCCTGGACTGAAGTTCCAAAATCAATGTTAGCAAATGCAGTTGCTGAGATTAGAAAGAGAAAGGGACTAGCACCAGAACCTCCAGGTATTAACGAGTTTATCGATAAAGAATAAAAAGGAAATTTTTTATGCACAAGTTGTTTGTTAAAAAATTACAAACAGCCCATTAAATATACTAAAAACTAAAAAATGTTCCTGTGGTTGGAATAGTTTTTTTGTGTTATAATGTGTATAGGGTGAGTCTTTCTGAAAAAAACTTTATTCGAACATTCTAAATCTATTTTTGATAAAGTAATTGGAATTTCAAATGAAGAAATAAATTTCAATGTAACCAACCAAATTGAATTCGCAAAAATTGAATATGGGAAAAATATTAAAGTCATCATCCCTAGTCCACTAGTTTTTCGTGAAAAATATTTTCTTGAAGGAAATGTTTTTTCAAATTATGATGAATACACTAATTCAATTTGGAGTTTGTATTTGTCAACAATCTATCATGTAGGTGTACATGTAAAAATTTCAAATTACACAAAGTATGAATCTTGGTTAAAAGATAAAAATTCTGACAAATGTTGGAATGTAATTAATTTTATAGAAGACACAAGAGTAGAAGAATATTTAAGAAAAAACCATCATGAAATTTGGCAAAACATGATCATGATAAAAATGCTTTATGATAGTTATTATGAAAATGAGATCCAAAAAAATTCAAAGTATTCGCGAGAAAAATTTTCTAAATTAAGCGGTGTTGAAAATTCAAAAAAAGTTTGGAGGAACAAAGTTTCAAAAACATTATCAAAAATATCTAATCATGATATTGTTGGAATTATTCCATTTCTTAATTTTCTTTACAAGAATCAACAACTTTTACCGAAAAACAGTTATCCTTACTGTGATCGAGTGACATACAAAAAATACCAAAAAGGAATTCCTAACATGATTATTCCTCCTAAAACAGAGTTTCAAAGTACAATAAATGACTTGAATGAAAGTTGGATAAAAGAAGCATTTTTGGAAATACAACAATTAGAACGTTATCAAAAATTTGGTAAAAATTCAAATTTTGATGAAATAGAAATTAGTACTGAGAATTTTGGTGAATTTATGAGAATCACTAATGCTAATGCTTCCGATCTAAAACGATTACGAAATACATTACGAACTATCTCATTTTATGTAGATTACCCAGCTTATGAAGAACTTGGGGTGATCGATATGCCTGCAGCAGTACAAAGAGTCTCCAGTCAGACTGAAGAAATCGAGATTTTTGAGCAAGACATTCCTAGAAAAGAGAGTGAAAACTGGGTTGTTGTTTTTGATAATAGTTCTAGCATGAAATTAAGATTTGAAGAAATGAAAAAATTCATCATCTGTTTAGGTGAAACCGCAGAGGCAATAAATCATGATGGGGGCAAATGGGGGTTATACAGTTTTAACAATAAATTTTTGATCGTTAAAGATCATAAAGAAAGCTATAATCAAAAAGTTAAGGCACGAATTGGCGGATTAAAAAGTTCGGGGTTGTCCCTAATTTCTGATGCAGTAGATATGGGTACAAAAATTTTACAACATGATAAAAGATCTGTCAATAAATATCTGATTGTAGTATCTGATGGACAATCGTTAGGTTCTGATGAAGAAGATAAAGATGTATTAAATTCATTATCACGTGCAAAAAAACAGAACATTCATTTGATTGGAATAGGAATTCCACATAATATAAGAAAACCATTTGTATTTACAATTGATTATACCGACACAAAAAAATCTGTAAAAAAATTCATTGATTCATATTCAGCTTTAGTTCAATCTACAAATTAAGCCTTCATTAAAAATAACTTATTTCAAAAATGCTAAAGCTTTGACGATGTCAGTTTTGCTGATTATCCCAATAATGTTGCCATGTCCTGAAAGAACTCCTGCTCCATTGATACCTTTTTCTAGGAACATTTTGCCTGTTTTTGCCAAATCTTCATCATAGTTTACTGAAACAATATTTTTACTCATTATCTCATCAACTTTTGTACTTCCACCAAATCCTGAATCTGAAACAAATCCTTTTCTTGGAAAGATTACCGATATTAGAGGATCTGAATTATCTAAAACCTCTTCTTGTTTTCCTAATCTTAGTGCTAAATTGAATAAGTCTCTGAAAGTGATGATTCCTACAGGTGTTTCATCATGGTTTCGTAAAACAATTCTAGATATTTTATCATCAATCATTTTCAGAACTACTTTGTATAAGGGAGTGTCTGAATATTGCCAAGCATAATATGGTGACATGTATTCTCCAACTATTTTTTCATTAACATGCATTTTAGAAAAATATCTGACAAGATCTGTTTTTGTTAAAATCCCTACAATCTCCTCATTTGAAGTAATTACTAGGGAACCTATGCTATTTTCTAACATTTTTTGAGCACATTTATCAAGTTCTATCTTCTCATCAACTGAGATTATCTTTTTTATAATTTCAGATAAAGGAATCTCGTCTAGTTTTCTTTCAGTATTATCCGTTAAAAGAAAAAATCCTAAATCTTTTTCAGATACAATTCCTGTTATCTTATCCTTTTCAGTTACTAATAATCGACTTTTCTTTTCTTCAATTATTTTTTTTAAAACATCTACTAAACTGGATTCATACTTTATAGTTCTTGGAGAATTCATGAAATTTTTTGCATATTTCATAACAATACAAAATTTGAGAGTTATAAAAAACGCCAGTTAATTACCACTCATGAAAATCAATTTAAAATTTGTATTGTGATCAAAATAATTCATGGGATTTTGATGATTTCTCATCTAATCCCACGTAATGTGTTAGGTATTTTGTCTTACGAAATTTCTATTTAATGATGATGGACGATTTCTATGAAAAGAATTTCCTAGGCTCAAAATTTTCGAAGGGCTTATTTTCTTCTATTATGATTATCCAATGAATTCGATGGCCAAAAATTACTGGGAAAAAAGATTCAAAAAAGAACTTGAAGAAGAACAATCAAAACTAGAACATGAAGTAAACCAAGCTGTTAAAAAGAAACTAGATGAAATTAACGAAGAAGAATCTGAATCCTAGTCAAATACATACAATCCATTATTTCCTAATTCTAACGAATGAATCTTCTCACTATGTTCAATTCCTCGTAATTTTGTAATTTTGATTGTTCGTTTCATCTCATTATTTCTGATTTGATTGTCTAATTGAATAATTCCTGATGTAACAAACCATTCCAATGGAACCTCGTTGTTTTCTGAAAATTCTGAAATCAATAATGATGTCACATCAAAATTTTCAATGGATTGAATCATTCCTTGAAGTCCTTGTCTCATATGGAATTTATCAGAATATTGCATTCCAAGAATAGATATAGAATCAATTACAATTCTTTTTGCGTGAATTTTTTTGATACTATTTAAAATAAATTTTGTTAAATGTTCAAAGGGTATTTGTTCTCCTCTGTATAGTGTGTCGTCTCTTCCTGCCCCCTCATCATTGATCTTAAATGGTCTCAAGTCAATCATCAAAATTTTTTCTTTTCGAATTAAATTATCTATGTCCCATCCAAATGATTTGCAATCCTTTTTTATTTCATCAATATTTTGAGATAAAGATACGTATACCCCTGGTTCGTCAAATTCTTTTGCACCAGAATAAATAAATTGCAAACCAAATGTTGTCTTGCCACTTCCTGGAGGGCCAGATACTACTACTGAGCTATTTTTTTTAAGACCTACTGATAATGTTGAATCAAATCCTGGAATTCCAGTTTTAACAATTGAAGCCTGCAATTTTTTCTTTGAACGAATTATAGATTTGAATGTAACAAAGTATAATGCACTTCCACAAATGCCTATTATTGTGGATATTACTTCTCCTGCTAACAAATAAGTTGTTCCTACAAGTGATGCTAACAATCCTCCTGAAAATAGCATTTGAGGATATGTTGATTTTGTTTGATCAAATGTTGGTTGTTGTATTGTTTTTGGTGGTAGAGTTTCGATCTGTGGTGAAATTATATCTGTTTTTATAATGGGGATTTTTGTAAAGCATTTTTCATGAAACCAAAAATTGTTTTTTCTAATCGATTTTTCATCAAGTTTGATTTTTAAATTACAACTATTACATTTTATCAAATCTTCTGATGGAATAATTTCAATAAATGTTTCTGGTTCTAGTGCCTCACCTATTTGTTCGCATAATTTTATCATTCTTTCAATATATGCCTGATCAGATTTTGGTAATGGTCTATCTGCTTCTAATTTTTCAATCACGTATTGTGTTCTTCCATAGTCTCCAAATTCTTTTTCCATACTTTCTTTGAGTTTTGAAATAATTTTTTCTTTTTCCAATCTGTTTTTGTTCACTTTTTTTCAAGTAATGGATTATGTATAATCAAAATTCTCTTTAATGTCAAATATTTGTACGATCAAAACAACAAATTCAAAAAATGAACTATTATTATAATAAATAATTCATTGATTTTATTTCATTTTGGCAATAATATGTACGTTAAAAAATCATTTAATCCAAGATTACTATTTTTACCACTTTTCTGATATTGTTCAATATTTTACTCTTCATTTTAAAAATATACTTTTGGTAGCAATTCTAAATTACATCCTTTTAAAGTTATTACAATTCTATTAAACACTACAAGACCGCAATTTCTTGTTGGTGGACACGAATCTGTGGATCTAATATTTTCAGAATCTATTCTGTCTGATTGTTATCTAAAAGAACTTGAATTTTGGTTTGGCATTTGTTCATTTTACTATGATTCTATGGTATGCATGCCTACCTGTTTTTTATTTTGTTTTTAAGTACCGATATTGATTAATAGTTGACCTGTATAATATAGGTTGACCTACTAATGATGAGTCATCATGAGCCCAATTCGGAGATGTATGAGCGTGAACGAATCGTAATTGAATGCATCAAGAATAATCCAAATTTACATCACAATGCTCTGATAAAACTGATAGTTCCAGAGTTTATGGCAAAAACAACTTTTGAGAAAACAAGAGACTCTCTATTAGAAAAAGAAATCATAACTGTAAAAACTAAAGCAAACATGAAATTTTACTATCCTACTGAAAATTATGACCAAAAATCACAACAACACATTGAACAAAACACAAATCATTCTTTTCATGATTTAAAATTACAGGTTAAAAGATTAGACACTGATTTCCCTCATAAAGATATAGATGAAAAAATAATAATTGCAAATTTACTTTTAAGAAATTTACTTCAAACTGATAATGGGTTTACAATTTTAGATTCTACAAAAAACCCCAAAAAAACTTTGTATCGAGATGAACATCTTGTTATTCAACAATTAATTAATCAGGTTTTTGAAGTAATTAGACATGACAAGGATTTTGAGATAATTTTTCCTACAATTGCGAGTTATTTGGAAATAAAATTACCTCAAAAATCATTGAATACATAACATTTCATCTAGTTATTTATTCAAGTGTATTTTATCCCTAATTGATGGGATTACGTTATAGTAAATTCTATATGGATTTTGATGAAGATGAATGGAAACAAATATCAAATGATCCTCTAGTTTTTCAGACCATAAAAGATAATGTTTCTTTAGAAATTGAAGATACTTCTCATAAATTATATAAACTCAATTTTAAAAAACATGGAAAAATCAAAATTTTGAGAGTTACCGGAAAATACCGTCTTACTTGGAATGATGAAGATATTATCTAACTCAATCAAATAATAATGGGTTTTTCAAAATATATTTATGTCATTAGAAGAACAAATCAAACAAGCTTTGGATGATTTTGAAAATATACAATCTGAAAAAATTCTTGAAATTCTAGATCAGATAGAACCTCATTTTAAAAATGAATTGATTTCAGAATATCTCCAAGGGAAAATACAGAAGATTTTAGACGCTAATAATGAGGTTGAAAAGAAGAAACAATGTAAAGCATTGACTCCCTATTTTGATTGGTATTTGCAAGGGTTGTAAATTATTCAGAATATTGTTTTATCTTGTCTAGTGCTATCTTTATTTCTTCCAAATCATTTTTTGCTACTACCATGTCTCCAACTAGTTTTACAAAATACTCATGTCCTGTGTCTTGTGCTTTGTGAATATCTGATTCATAACATGTTAATGCTTTTTCAAAAAATGGAACATCCTCACTTAACATGTTGACTGATTGGATATTATCTAGACTATTTTGAATTTTTTGAATTATTTGATCAATTTTGGGAATTGTTTTCATTGCTTGTTGGTTAAGAACTGATGCAAACATCGCAGCTGCATCTTTTAATTCAGGACTGTTAGGAAGTGTTTTCAATCTATTTTTGTAGTGTTGTAATGATTTTAGAACTATTTTGTATCCTCCTTCGTCTTTGAGAAAAATCGCCCCAATCCAAATCTTTTCAGACATTTCTCATATTGATTTAGTGTGTTATTATAATTTAATTGCCAGATTCTCCATTAGTATAATTTCTACTTGCTGCTAATATATCGAAAAACCCTAACAAGAATAACGCATTTTAAATCTGAATATGGAATGAAACAATTAGTAGCAAAATGTCCTTATTGTGAGAGAGAATCATTATTTTGTGGAATAATTCCTACTTCAATTAAAAATCTAAAAAACAAAGAAGTATTATTTTGCAAGTCTTGCAAATTTGTAATTTCAGTAAATGAATACAAAAAGATGCTTTGGCAAGTCTAAATATCCATGTTTTCTTTAATTGGAGGCTCACTTCTACTGATTAAATGTAGTAAAATTCCTGCCAAGGTAACCCCCATACCACTTAAACCTACAAATGTTCCTACATTTTTGAATAATCTCAAAACAGGATCCGTTTGACCTAATTCTATAGAGTAAAACATTATCAAACCTATAATGAACATGATAATTCCAACAACAACAATCAATTTTCCCATTTTCATGTCTTTGGTTCTTATTTTCTATCTAATAAACAACTAGAACAAAAATGTGTGTCTTTTTGAACACAGCAAACTCTTTTAATTAATTCCCAACTACTATTTTTGTGAAGATATTACTACTATTAATTCCTGCATTGTTTGTAATACCAATTTCAACTAATGTATTTGCTCAGTCAAGTTATGATGTAAATATCCCAACTGGCGCTGCAGACCCTGCTGCTCCATATTTTTGGCAAAGTGAAAAAGATGGTTCAACATCTGGCATAGTTGAAATATTAGTTGGTGATACAATTTCTTGGGAAAATGCCGATACTGCAGCACATACTGTGACATCTGGTACTGTTATCGAAGGTCCTGATGATATATTTGACAGTGGATTGTTCGGACCAGGAAAATCATTTTCCTACACTTTTACAGAAATAGGAGACTATCCATACTATTGTTTAGTTCACCCTTGGATGACAGGTACTGTAATTGTTACTGCTGGATATTCCATTCTTCCAAATGTTGGTAAACACGTTGGAGATGGTACTATTTTCTTTGATGTGGAGTATGATTTTAATCGTTTACTGTCTACTGCAACCATTAATGAGGAACAAAAATCAATTACATTTGAGATAATTGGTGATGCAAAATCAGATAATAATGATCTAGAACTCCGATTACCTTCAGAATTAATTGATGGTCCTTTTGTAATTTGGGCGGATGGTGAAAAACTTTCAGACTTTGAATATGTTAGGGATGATGGTGATCTTAATGTTTTGTTTATCCCATTGAATCAAGATTCAAAAATACTTACCATCGTTGGAACATCCATAGTTCCGGAATTTGGTCCCATGACTATGATGATTTTAGGAGCATCTGTTGTATCGATGATTGTTTTGAGTCAGCGATTCAAACCTCAATTATAAACTATATATCTTAGGCATAAATATTTACAATAAATCAAATATTTTTTAAAAATTTTTTAATTGATAAATAATTCTATATAATTACTATATAGAATAACTAGATAATTGCTAAATATTATAATTACGTAATAATATTGCCAGAATTGAAGAAATTCGATATATGGTGTGCAACAGAAGCAATGGGTTAAGAAATTAATCGCATTTGTGATGAAATAAGCATAAATGAATGATGACAATGGTCATTAGAATGTGCCTGAATCGGCTTGTTCGTTGCTGTTGGTGGGAACACCTACTGTTGCATTGATTTTTTCTGAAAACTAAATCACCTTAAATTCATGTATGTGTGAATTTTTTTTAAAAAGTTATTTTTACTATATTCGTACATAATTAATCGCAAGATAGGTGATTCATTTGCAACAATTAACCCTAACACAAACCATAGAAAAAGTAGAGAATTTAATTGATTCTGGAAATGGGGATGCTGGAAGATTATATCATATTTTAGAATTTTTAAAAAATAACAGACCCTTGTATCATTCTGATCAAGTGTACTTAGAATCCAAATTAGAACCCACAATTCCAGAATTTATTGCTGAGGAAGTTAAAATTTCTGAATCAAAACAAACAAAAGAATACCTTCCACCTCCTCCAAAAGAAATTTCTGAAAACACTGAATATACACAGGAAATAAGAGGAACTCTTCCAAAAGGATGGAATTCTGAAATTGACTCAAAAGAACTAGATAAAATTTCTGAAAACATTAAAGAAGAAGAAAAAAAGATTGAACAACAAAAAAAGATTTCAAATGAAATTAGTTTGCAACGATCACAATTAATAGAGTTAATTTCTCATAGAAAAGAATACGAACAAAAAGTTAATCATGAAAAATCTTCTCTCGAATCCCAAATTCAAGATGAAAGATTGAAAATTGAAACCCAGACTAAATTATCAGAAGAGATTATTATTCAAAAAAGTGAGCTTGCCAGTGTTAGAAAAGAAAGAACAAATATTATCAAAAAAATTGCTTCTGAAAAATCTAAAATTTCAAAAGAGCTTGGAAGACAAAAAAGACAACTTGCCCAAGCTCAACTAGAACAAGAAAAAATTGAAAAACAGGTACAAAATGAGCAGCTTTTGTTGGCTAAAATGGCCGAGAAGCAAAAATCCAGGCTTGCAGAACAGGCAAAAATTGCACATGAAATAAAATCAAAACAAGCAGAATTAGAAAAAACCAAGAAAGATTATGATGAAATAACTTCTCAAGTAAAAGAAGAAAAAGCAAAATTTGCTGAAGCAAAGAAACTTAAAAAATCAATCAAAACACAAGAACAAGATTTGATCAAAGCTAAAGAAGAACGACTTCGAATAATCAATGTAATCTCTAAAGAAAAAGAATTGATATCAAAAAAAACTAATGAAGAAAAAGAGAGACTCAAATCCCAAATTCAATTAACTAAACAACTCAAAAAAGAAGAAAAAAATATTGAATCTCTAAAAAAGAAGCGTGAAAAACTGGAACAACAAATTAAACTAAAAAATCAAAAATTAAAGCAGCAACAAATAAAAATTAAAAAGCAAATTGTTGAAAAAGGCAAAAAACTAAAATCATTAAAAAAATCTCACAAAACAAAAAAAACCATTAAATCAAGTTTGAAGAAAAATAAAAAGTAATTATTTCAATTTTATTGTAATTTCTTCTCCATTTCCAATAGGCGATGTTATGGTTCGAAGTTTAGGATTTTTTTTGAGATAATCTGAAAATTTTTTCATATCCTTTCTAAATTTTTTAGGATATAACATATTATCAGTAACGACTACCCCTCCGATCGATACCATGGGAAATATTAATTCAAAATATTTTATTACATTTTCTTTATCTGCATCAATTAACACAAAATCAAAAAAATTCTTAAATTTTTTCTGCAAACTTAATTCTTCTAGAATCTGTGTTGCTATCCCATGTTTTATCAAAATTGTATCTGAAATCTTTGCTCTTTGGAAATTTTTTTTTGCTCGATTAATTTTATTTAGATTTTGTTCAATGGTGATAATTTTACCTGATTGTTCAGATATTGCTTCGGCACACCATATTGTAGAATATCCTACAGACATACCCACTTCAAGCATATTTCTAGCATTTTTCAGGCGTAAAATCATGTTAAGAAGCTCGCCAGTTTCTTTAGTAATAGCAAGCATTCTATCCTCAGAACGTACCTTTATTTTTCTTGATTTTTCCAAAGTTGATTGTACTTCTAATTCCTCAAGTACCTTAATGATTGATTTTTTCATGCAGTATGCTGTTTTTTAAAATAATTTAACCATACTTGAAACATTTCAAAGGTTTGAAGTATTTTCAATAGCTTATATTTAGTAACAAAAATTTTGAATCTATACATGATGGCAAAGAAAAAACTCGATCTGCTAGACATTGTTCGAAAAATCATTAATTTAGATCCTAAAATGAGATTTGTTGCATTAATTGATACAAAAGGCAATATTCGTGAAGCGATCATGAAGACAGGAAAAACAAGTCTCAAATCACAAAAAGAAGAAGAGCATTTCTGCAAACAAGTTGCACAAAGAAGATCAATGAGAAAGGAATTTGACAAATCTCTTGGAAAAGTAAGATACGTTCATGTTGAAAGAGAAAAAGTTTCTCAGATGGTAATTTACACAAAAAGAAATATTGTCTATTTTACCATGGAGCCTGAGATGCCCATAAACACCAAAATCAGATTAATTACAAAAATAAAGAAACTTACTGTAGATCTTTAGAAATCTGTTTTTTTAAACATTATGACATTTCATAAATATCTTTTAGATGCTAAAATGTTTGAGTATGATAAACACTACCGTAATTGTAAACAATCAAACATACCATTTATCAAAGCAAAAAATAATCCCAAACATAGAAATTATTTTGTTCAAATTGATTTGATAACTTGCAATTATGAATTATCCTACAAAAAACAAGATGAAATCAAAAAATTAATTGAAAGTGAAATAACATTTATAAAATTAAATTCAAATTTTGATTTTCAAGGATTTAGTATTGACAAAGAACTTGCTTGGTTTGATGGTATTCCTTTAGAACACGTTGACAATTTTTGTAAAAATCTCTATAGTTTGACACAGAAAAATCACTAAAATCTTATCAAATTTTTCAGAATTTTATTAATTATTTGAAGTTCTTGTTTTCTTTCTTTGATCGTAGTCTCATTCCATCTCTTTGCAAATTCTGATTGTTTGTCTAGTTTCTCTAATTCTTGAATGTATTTTATCAAATGTGTTTTGTATTCTTGAAGTAAATCCAGGTGTTTATTGTGGTTTTTTTCAGTGGGTGTTCCATTCCATTCCTCTTCTGTGATTTCTGGAAACATCTCTCTTATACTTTTTCTATCTTTTTCCATTGCGTCTATTCTTTTATCAAGATGATTTTTTATTGTGATATCTTCTTCTTGGTTTTTTTCTATTTTGATATCTGAAATTACTCTAGTTAGTGATTTGTAATAAACAATATGATTTTTCTTTGATTCTTCTGATCTGTCTTCTTCTTTTGTGTCCATCAAAAAATAATAGTTTTTTTGAAAATATGTACTTGTTTATCTTGAAATAGTTTACACTAATATTATAATGAAATTATGAAATGTTATGAAAATTTTAGTTGATGAAAATTTAGATGGAATGGATGAACGTCTTAAAGAACAGGGTTATGATGCATATAGTGTACGAAAACTGCAAATGGCTGGAAAAAAACTTGGTTCTGATTACTCTATTATTAATTATGCCCGTGAAAATGATATGATTATTGTAACAAAAGATACAGAATTTCGTAAGGCAAGTGATGAAAACAATTTTCCGTTAATTCTTCTTGATGACGAAGAAATTCTCAAAGTAATTGTAGAAAAACTCAAAAATTTCTAACTTAGATTCATTGATATTTTTCTAAAACTGCTTTTTCACCGATACTATCAATTTCTTTTATTAATCTCTCTAGAATTTCTATCCCTTTTTTGATTGGTTCTTTTTCTAAATTTTTGTGTTCTAATTTTTGTTTGAGTACTAGTTTTTCATTGCTAATAAAACTAAGTAAACTAACACTTTCTCCCATATTGAGATTGATAAAAAAATCCACATATTCTGAGATTGATTGTATGCCCATGATGCTATTTTTCTCCTATCTTACAACTGCCATCGGCGTTTCGTAATTTTTTTGCCATTACATATGGCGTAACAAGTAAAATCGGAATTGATACTGCAATAAGCAGTGTCTGTAATTGTGTTAATGCAATTGATAGTGCAATACCGCTTGCAGTTCCGATAAATATTGATAGAAATGTTCCAGCACAAGTGGGGCATGCAATGAATAATCCTGTTGCAGCACCAATTGTACTCATGCCCCCGCCTTTTTTAGAAACTGTATATGCACTTGCTGCAATTGAAACATTCAATCCCACTAAATATGAAACAATTACCTGTAATACCAAATTTATTGGAATTATCTGTAAACCAACATGTTCTGTTAAGTAGACTATTATTTTTGGCATATAACCTGGCCCATCACAACACGGAGCAATAAATCCCGATGGAATGGTTGCACCATAATGAATTGCAAAATTAACTTCTGGTTGATATATTAATGTCCCTGATGCTAACGCAAAAAATATTCCATATCCAATAAACGTGGCAGTAAAGATTTTGCGCGATTTTGAATTCCATGTTGAAAGTGCAATTATAGTTGATAGATCAGTTCCTTTGTTTTCGACTTTTCGTTTATGATATCTATACATTCCAAACGCAATTGCTCCAAATGAAGACACAAGTACTATGTAAAATCCATATGCCATTCTCTGTATATTGTCAATTGCACTAGGTGTAAGAAGCTCTGGATCTTGGTATCTTTCATAAAGTAAAAAGATGATTACAATTGTAACAAATCCTAAAACAATCAACTTCTTACCGCTGCTTGAATTATCTGATTGTGTCATATTTTTGAAGAATTTTTTATGAAATTAAATCCTATCTTAACTGAGTTTAGGAACAAAAATATAGATAATTGCAATTATTTCCAACCTTCCAAAGATCATCAAAAATCCTAAAACCATTTTTGTTGCAGGATCTGTGTCTGAATCAATTACTCCCGCTGAAAGACCTCCTGTTGTAATGACTCCCACTGATTCAAAGAATGCGTTCTGATATGATACATCTTCTGTTTCCGCAAGATGTAGTCCTGTTGTTGCTGATATTATTGGAAACAATGCAACAATGATAAGAGTAGATGTTATCTCTTTTTTTGCTTGACTTGACAATTCCCCTCTTCTTACTTTATTGAAAAGAGCTCTACAATCTTTCAAATGGAATAGTCTAAATATTTTCAAACCTCCGGCAGTTGAAAATCCACATCCTCCAATGAACATCAAAATTATCAAAATAGTATGAGCTTCTCCATTTAGTCCTGCAAGACTATCTTGTTGCAGTCCGGCTGTAGTACTAGCTGATACCGAATAAAATGCACTATCCATAGGATCCAATCCACTAATTCCCATAAACAAAATTGTTGCGCTGCCTAAGATTGCAAAGTATGTTAAGACTTCTTTTCCTAGTTTTGGTGCAAGGAATTTTTTTCTAACAAATGCATAGTGAAATGTAAATGGCAATGCACCAAGTATCATTGCACCCATCAAGATAAGATCTTCTTGCCAAACCAACCCATCAAGAATTGTAGATGTCGGGATGAATCCTCCTGTTGCAAGTGTACTCATTGCTAATGAAAAATTATCAAGAAGGTTTCTTTCACCAAAGAAAAACAACAAAACAGCAACTATTACAATATAAACTGCAAAAATGACAGTAATTGTCAAGAATAATTCTTTCATGTGAAGTGTTCTACCTGAAATAAAACCACGCATGGATTGTAGTTTTGATTCTGGATAAAATGCAGTAATTACCAAGTAAATGAAACTCATGCCTCCTACAAGTTGGGTATAACTGCGATAGAAAGTAAAACTTTGAGATAGATTTTCGGGTTCCTCAAAGAGAGATATTCCTCCTGTTGTAAATCCTGCTGCACTTGAAAAAAATGCGTTCCCAAATACTTCTACATCTGTTGTCTCACTTGGGAAAACGTAGAGATAAGGTACCGTCCCAAATAGAGATAATAAAAACAGACTCGAAAAGACAAGGATTGATGCTTGTTGAAGATTAAGACTTGATTTTTCACCATATGAGTTTAGGAAAAATCCTGTAACTAACAAAAGAACCGTAGTCAAGTAAATTCCCGTAGCAATTATGGTATCTTCTAAAATTGTTGCAACAATAGCTGGAACTAGTAATAAAACACCTGCAAACTGTAAAACAAAACCCAGATTCCCCAAAACTGCCTTTACAGGAGGACTCAAAAGACGTGGAGCAGTAGCAGTTGCATCTCTGATTACATTTGCAATAGTTGCTTGAAAGATCATTCCAACCACTTGGTTTTTCTTTGAGAGTACTGGAAGTTTTCTAATATTGTTGTCTCTCATTTTATGTAAGGCATCTTGTAATGTTGCCTTTTCATTAATTGTAACAAGTGGAGTACTCATAATATCTTTTAGAAATGTAGCTTCAGCATATACTGTAACATCACTGACTTTGTTTAGAATATCTTCATCAGTGACAATTCCAACTGGAAGTCGATTTTCATCAGTAACAATTATGTCGTCAGTTTCATAGTGACGTAACATTCTAGCTGCTTCCCTGGTGAGAGTATTCTGACTTAGAATGAGGACATCTTTGTCCATGTACTTTGTTACATATTTTGTCAGAACATATGATACAGCACGTTCTGGATTTGTAGACATTAAGCTACCCATAGTTGGGGATTTTAAATAATTTGGGATTGCTCATTAGCATTGATCGTTAAAAAATAATTTACCTTTGCGTGTTAATCTCAGCTTTTTGCTATCTTTATAAGCATTAGAGCGCAAGTTTATACGTAATACAATGGATATCAATCAAGCACAAGAGCCTGATTATGAATCAGTCAAAATTGATTACGTTGGATTCGTTGATCCTTACGCCGTTGAGGGTATGGTTGTTCTCAAGTCTGATGATGGAAAAGAATTTCACATGAGAGCATTTTCAGGAGAAGTTGTAAGACATATCTCAAGTTTTGGGGATAAGGAAGGAGAACAGGTTCCATCAATCTATAAAATGATCGAAGAGATTTGTGAGGAAAATGAAATTGTATTAGTCAAAGTAAAAATCTATGAGAGTGGCGAAGTGCTAAGAGCAAATCTATACTTTACAGGTAAAAAAGACATGGTTTTGCGTAATTATCGTGCATCTGATGCCATGGCATTAGGTTCTTTTTATAACATCCCAATTCTAGTTAGGAAAAATCTGCTAAAAGAAAGTATGGAAGCCTAATCGAAAAAGTTTTCAGGAAACATTTCTTTTATTCTATTTAATTCAGTTTGATAATTTTGAATTTTTGAATTTATTTCATTCAATTCTAGTTTTTGAGATTGTTTTTTTCTTTCTTCTAATTCTTTGATTTTCTTTGGTATTGTCTTATACATTATAGAATATTCTGGAAATTTTTCAGGAAGATTATTCATTAGCTAGATTAAATATGCATCTTATTAATACTAGTTATGAAATTTTTGATATTTTCATTATTTTTAATTACAACAAGTATGGGATTTGCTTTTGCAGAACCTGTAACTACTCAAGTTTCATCTCAAGAGAAAATCTATTTTGTTGATGAACAGATTATGATTACAGCTGATATTTCAAATAATCAAGATGTTTCACAAAACTTTGCGTATCTAACTCAAGTTAAAAATGACGATGATATTGTGATTTCGTTATCTTGGTTGACAGGTTCATTGACTCCAAGACAATCATTTTCTCCAGCACAATCATGGACTCCTACTGAATCAGGAATATATAATATTCAGGTATTTGTTTGGGAAAGTGTTGATAATCCTGAAGCACTTTCTCCGCCATTGTCTATGACAATTAATGTCGATGAAAGACAATCTTAATCGAATAATGCTTCATAATTCGGCAAACTCATCATCTATCAGTGATAGCTTAGTTTATGATTAATCATCAGCATTTTTGTTTGAAAAATTCTATGGTATATTGTTATCGCAATAAATCAGAACCTTTTTGATACAAACAAATCATTTTGTAGTATGGTGAATTTTGAGAAACTCTATCACAAGGTAGCATTACAAGTAATTGATAGATGTCATGGTGGAATTAAAATAAAAAAACATGGAAAAATTATTCAAGTGTATGATCCTAAACGTCATATCTGGAGCAATGGTCTTGCAGGTCTCATAATTAAGGAAGAATGCAAAAATGAGGACCTTCGAGAGTGGGAGGTTGCAAATGTTCGAAGTTATATTGTCAAAGAATTACTTGGAAAATCCACAGACTAGTCAGCTACTTTTCTAATCAAGTGAGGTTCTTTTAGCATTATTGTATCATCTTTAGGTGACGATAATTCTACTTGTCTTAGATTTTGATTCGTAATTACAATTAGTGCCTAACAACGAGAGCAAAGAATTGTTTTACCATCTGATCTCTCTTCTTTAATGATGTCTTTTTCTAATCTGTCATTTTTTTCACAAGTAGGGCAAATCTTTGGCTCATCTACTATGATTATGATCTCTTTTACAAAAATAGTCTTGCCCATGTTTTGAGAATTTTAATTGGTCAAAAAAGAGTTTGTATTGTCAATTGGCATCCAGCAGTTTTATCTCAAACATCAAACCGTTTAATTATCTGAGACAAAACGTCGAGTATTCAATATATTTCTCAATCTAGCCAATTGACAAAATTATTCAAATACGACTGAAAATATGTCTTTTTTTTGACCTAAGCACTACTAATATTATTTAGTTCCAGACTTTCTTAGCATGAGAACGAAAATCTATCAAGTGATAGAGTCATTTGATCCAAAAAAGGATTATGGGATTACATTAGCAAATAGATTCAAGATAGCATTATCAGAATTTCAAGAAGGTGAACAGTTTAGACCTAGAGACATAGCAAACAAACTACCAAAATCTAATCAAACTCTAGCCTATGATACTATAACACTTGGTACTAAAATCGGAATTTTCAAACAGATTCAAACAGAGCCAACAAGATTCGAGGATTTTTGTAGTTTAGAGACAGTTCAATATTTTGCAGACCAGTTAAGAGGCTCTAAATACAAACACAAAGAATCAAAATCTAGTAACCAATCTACAAGACAATTATATCTATACAAATTATGGAGTTTTAACAATTGGTTAGTTGGTAGAAAATTCAAGTTTAGAAGGCAGATTAGAACAGGATTAAAGACACTTGAAGAAGTAGACGAATTAGTAGAAATTCAAAATGTAGAACATTTACTAAAATTATATCAAGAGCCTCATTCATCAAACATGGAATTTGTTAGAATTATCAAATCTTTTCTAATGGATGAACAACACGAAAATACAAAGGCCTCAACTGTAGATCTATACTATTGTTCTATTCGAGCCTATTTTGATAGAAATGACTCACCTATATCATTCAAATTTGATTCTAAGATAAAGTATAACCAGATAACAGAAGATGAAGAAAAACCAGAAGTAACCTTAGAAGATTTACTAAAAATGCTAACGGTGGGTAGACCTACAATTTTAGAGAAGGCAGTAATAATATGCAAATTTCAAAGAGGCCTAGATAATTCAACTCTAGCAGATAGATTCAATTTTCAATCATGGGAACAATTAGTAGAATGGTTCGGAACTGAACAATACCAATCATGGGATTTAATGAAATGTCCAGTACCAATTAAACTAACAAGAATCAAAAATCAATTTTCACATACTGGATTTTTAGATATTGTTTCAATTACTGCTTTGTTAAGTGGGAATTTCTCTAAAATTTCACATTTACATCTAACACAATAAGTTATAGTTAAACTAAATTTAAGATCATCATCTTTTTCATTTAATTGGTAAAATTCATGGCCTAAAATCTTGCACATCAAAAATGATTTAAAATAACTAGGATAGAGTGTAATGATTATTTGATTTTCATCAAATAGAAAATCATGATAAAGATTAGTCATTTTTTCATCAAAAACTAATTCTGAAAACATTTCATTGAAATTCCTTTTTTGTAGACTTTGAAAAATCACTATCAAGTTCTATTCTGTCTTGGATTGAATTGGCCAATCCTTCTAAAGCATTATCTATTTTGAAAGAATTTTCAAATTCACTTTTTTCTTTTTTTAGGTAAACAGGAATACAATTCACACAAACAAAATGTGATTCTTTACATCTTTTACAATAAAACTTGGTACCTTTTTGCTTCTTTGATTCACATTCATAACATTCTTGAGATTTTTTTAATTTGATTATTGGTATATTCAACAAATTATAATTTTAGATCTTTTCTAATATACCTCTATTTTGAGTCCACGCATAGAAATTACTGGAAAAGTGTAAAAGATGTTAAAGAAATGTTGATGAGAATATGTCTTTTTAGTTTAGATGCATTTTTTCAGAATATCATTTACAGCTTTTGAATAACTGTATGATGTATTTTCTTTTTGCAATTTTTTTGCTTGAAATATTCTGATTTTTTTATCTAAATCAGGTTCAATCATTATTGTAACGCGTCTTGCCATATTATGCATTTCATAATTTCTGTATTTATACCGTATATGACTTTCCGTTTAGTGATAAAATCATGTATCTTTAAATGCATAAAACAGTATTATGTTACTACTTCGTCTAGTCTATCTTCTTCTTGAGCTCGTTTGATCTCCATTGTAATTCTTCTTCCAACTCCAAATGTTTTTCCATATTGATATTTCGTATAAGGACTAGTAGTTGCTACAATTGGGTTTCCCGGAACTCTTAATGATACATCATATACTATTAGATCCAAATCTTTTGTAATTACACTTTGAAGGGAGAATGGCCCAATAATTCCAGGCGCATATTCTTTTTTGACTGCGGCTACAAACTTGTCTCCCATTTTGATTACTTTTTCAAGTAAAGATTCTCTTATGCTTGCAGGAGTGTGGCCTACTTCGATATTCTGTAAATCTATATCGATATCTAACTGCTGTCTTGCAGGAAGTGCATTGTAATCATGAATGTTTGTTTGTAATCTTCGCTCAATTCCAATAAAATCAACTTGATCAGAAATTGGTGTATGAAAGAAGTTAAAGTTCATGTAAGTTCCAATTGCTAATTCTTCAATACTTGATTTAGCTAAATCTTTTCTTGCAATAATTCCTTGTTTGATTTTTGCTTCTGATTTTTCTTTGTAATCTTTGTATGATGATACTGTAAAAAATGCCCTTTCTAGCGGTCTATTTTTTTCTTGAACTTTAACAATACATGGCTTGTTAATTCTTTTAGGATCCTTGAACAGTTTTGGATATTTTATCCTGGCTTTCTCTAAAAGATAGTACTGTCCTTTCTTTGCCGTTCTTTCTTCTGCTTGGAATAACTTTCTGTTTCCAAAGATTGGAACTCTGAATGAATTTTCAATTGTCTTGTATCCTAGATATACCGTCAAGGAGCGATGTGGAACAATTATTGTGTTTGACTCTCTTAATTTTTTCTGAATTTTAGCTGAAGCCATTTCTTTGAATTTGTTTAATACTACGATCTCATCTGAAATTCTTTTGAATCTCTGATATGGTCCTTCTCTACCTTTTTGGCAAAAAACTGTAGTCTGAAAATCTTCATCTTTTGCACCATCCATTACTTCAAGTGCAGAGTGACTCCCAAGAACTCCTATTCGGACATCAGAATAATCAGTAACTATCTTCTTTATCTCTGAACTTTTTATCACATAATTACTTGATTAGAGGATCTAATATAGCTAATTTTTAATTCATAAGATCGGCAAAAATCACAAGATTTTTTTTTAATTGTTCTATAAAATTCTATGTGCTTTACTATTTTGAATTGCAGATTGCAGGAGTTATCTTGTTAACTGCTATGGCCATTGGTGGAATTTCTTTATGGTTAAAACGTAGAAAAGATAAGAAAACAATAGAAGATGCAAAAAATGATGAAACACAAAATATCTAGTGCTAAGCATAATCTTTTATCTAATACATAAAATACTCCAGTTTGTATAATTAATTATTGAAATTAGTAATTGGTATCACTGGAAGTACTGGTGTAATCTATGGAATTCGAATACTTGAGGTATTAAAGAATGCGGGCATCGAAACTCATTTGATAATATCTGAGTGGGGAGAAAAATGCATTCCAATGGAAACAGAACATACAGTTGATTATGTAAAATCACTTGCTTCTCACATCTCCGATGAAAAAAACATGGCATCAAGCGTTTCAAGTGGTACTCATAAAATTGATGGAATGATTATAACGCCTTGTAGCATGAAAACACTTTCTGCTATTGCAAATGGTTATGATGATACTTTGGTTGCAAGAGCTGCAGGTGTCACGATAAAAGAATCACGAAAATTAGTTTTGATGGTAAGAGAAACCCCTTTATCTGCAATTCATTTAGAAAATATGTTAAAATTGTCTAGGTTGGGGGTAGTGATTTTACCTCCAGTTACCGAGTTTTATACAAACCCCAAATCAATTGATGACATTGTTGATCATGGTGTGGGAAAATGTTTAGACCAGTTTGATATAGAGCACAATTTATACCCTCGATGGGGTACTCTCTAAACTATCCTTGTCAAAGTTTTCCTTAGAAAAAATTACCAAAACAAAAATAGAATCAGTATTTGAAATTTTTTCTAATTATGAAAACTATCAAAAATTATTTCCTCAACATTATCCATCTATTCGAGTTCGCTCAGTACGAGGAAATGTATCTGTAGTAGAAGAACACCTGACTCTTGGGGATAATGAATTAGTAATTATGGCAAAACATGTAACTAATGAACCTAATTTGCATGAAATTTTTGTAATTGGTGGTGATGCAAAGGGCAGTTATATCAAAGAAGAATTTATGTCCATTTCTGACGGGACAAAAATCAAAGTTGATGTTGATTTCAAATTAAAGGGAAAAATGATGGTATCAAGCTTGTTTGGAAAAAATAAGATTGAAGAAAATTATGATAAAATTTTAAATGATTTCATAAAAATTGCTGAAAACTAGTCTGATTTTGATTCTTTATCCTTAAAGTCTTTGAGTTCCTTTTCACCTTCGATCTTTCCTTTTTCAAATTCTCCTTTGGCTTTGCCAAATGTCTTGGCAAGTTCAGGAATTTTTTTTGCACCAAAAATGAAAATTACAGCAATAATTATGATGAAAATCCACTCTTGACCTGCAATAAAATTGCTCAAGCCTATTCCAAACATTCTGTATCTATTTAACCAAATTTGGATTTAAGTGTTCAACTTTTCTCGTTCTTTACGCTCAATTGCAAATATGCCTGCAGCATAAAGCGCAATCATTGGACCTGCAATAAACCACATTGTTACTCCGCTCCCATCTGGAGTAATTACTGCTCCAAAGATCACAATTATTACAATTGCATATCTGATGTTTTTCCTCCAAAAATCTGAATCTACCATGCCTGATGCAGAAATTGCATACATTACTAATGGAAGCTGAAATGAAAAACCAAATGCTAACAAAAATTGCAAAACAAAAGTCACAAAATCTATTACATTAAGAAAAGTAACTAATCCTGCTGATTCCCCATATCTGTACAAAAATTCTAAGATGTATGGAATAACTAATGTGTACGAAAACAAACATCCGCCAACAAATAGTCCTAATGCTGGAAGAGAAATACTTCTACTTACATTAATTTCATTTTCTTTTAATGCTGGTTTTATGAATCCTACAAGCTCTTTGATAATTACTGGCATCCCTATTACAATCCCTACAAGTGCTGCAATGTATACTTGAGCAAAGAATGCTTGCCCTGGTGCTGTCTGAATTAATTGAACATCCTCTGGAACAAGATTAACTTTCATATGATTCGTTATCTGTGCTGCAATGTTGTCTAGTGGTTCAGGTGTTGGATAATACAAAGTAATTTGGTTCACTTGAATTGGCTCTGCATGAAAAGTTAGAATAAATGCAGTAATAATTCCAATAATTAGTACAATTCGTAGTAATCTTTTCCTTAATTCTTCAAGGTGTTGATTAATACCTTCCAATTCAGACATCTGATATCATTGTCTTACAAGCTATATCTATTTACTGGGAATTGGTAGTAATTTTGCCTCAGGCAATCCTGCTTCTTTGAGTTGTTCTTGACTCAAATCCTCAAACTCTAAAGAAATTATCGCTTTAGTGTTAAATTTTGTCTCCATCTCCTTTGCCAAATCACCAATGTCTTTGCTAGAGTAGATTTCTTTTGAATACTTTAGGAAAACTCTTTCTCCTTTTTCCATTTCTTTTCCACTAAATTTATCGTGCAAGAAGCTAGTAATTGATGGGAGTTCTTTTCTGTCGATATTGTTGTGATAATAGCATATTCCCTTTACTGATTCGTAATCAAAGGCAGTTCCATTTCTATACATGAAAACTCCAATAAAATGTGCATCCTCTTCTGGTTCTCTAGTGCACTTAATTTCCCAGTTTAGTAATTTGCTTTCATCATAGGAAAAACCATCCATCTCATCTGGTGTGATTTTCCAATATCTTGATCTGGCCATTACATACACTGAAATATTCTGATATAAATTCCAATATCTCCAGAAATTTGATGTCTTGCTTTTATATCATGTTTCTGTAGTATGATAATTGGGAGAACGAATTACAGTTGTATTGGAACCTGTAAATGTCGAGAAACTGCGAAGCATTCAAGCAAAGATGATCAAATCATCTACAAGATCTATTAGTTTTTCACATGTCCTAAATCTAGTTGTTAGTGAAGGATTACGGAAATTCAAAATATGATCAAAAATAAAAATTATTCATGTATACTCACTAATTGATAATATGTCTTCTGAAAAAACAAACCCTTTGTATCCTATTGACATTGATAATTATCCAAAACTTTTTGATTATGTTCTCACTGCTAAAGGCTTGGTGTATTTTCAAACTTTGAAAAGAAACTACATTTTGGGCAACGAAATGAATCTTGATGAATATAATAAACTTCGATTATTGTACGTGTATTATGCTACTGCAAACAGAAATCCCAAAGAAGTTTTCAAATGGCAAGATATTTGCATTTCACTTGATGAAAAAAGAATTTTTGAAAAAGACATGTATCAATCAAAAGAAGATTTAAAGAATAAATTATTGATAATTGAAAATCCTCATTATCAATCAGGATTATACAGAAAATATATAGAATTTATCAAAGATAAAATAACAAAGTAACCGATCCTGGGCTGGCGATATCTTTACAATACAAGTCCTCAGAACCGGATACCTGATATGTCTCTCAAAATAAGTATAAAAGCAGAAAATTTTTCGGAAGATAGATTAACCTCGATTCAAATTTTCAAATAGTTAATGGCAACTTTTGACGTTCATGTCACCATTGAGAACAAATCTGGCATCAGTGATCCTGAAGGCGATACAATCCTCAATGATTTAGTTTTAAAAGGAACACACCAGACAGTTTCAAAAATTAAAACTGCAAAGATGCTCAAATTCACAATCAAAGAAAAAGACAAAAACACTGCTCAATCAAAGGTCAAAGAGATCTGTGATGAACTACGAATCTATAATCCAATGGTTAGCAAAATAACAATTGATGTTTTTAGTGATTAGTTTGAGACTCAATTCCAATTAAATATCGCTAAGTGCAATTATAATCGTGAAGGTTGGAGTTGTAGTTTTTCCTGGTAGTAACTGTGATCGCGATATGTATCATGTTCTAACTGATGTCTTTAATCTTGATGCCCAATATTTTTGGCATGAAAAACCACTTCCAAAAAATATCGATGCAGTAATTCTTCCTGGAGGGTTTTCTTATGGAGATCGACTAAGAGCTGGAGTAATCGCTGCTCACAGCCCGATTATTAAAGATGTTCAAAAGATGGCAGAAAAAGGAATTCCAATTTTAGGTGTCTGCAATGGATTTCAAATTCTTGTGGAATCTGGATTGCTTCCAGGAGTTTTACTCAAAAACGAGTCTTTGAATTTTATGTGTGAGTGGACAAATCTAATTGTTGAAAATAACAAGACTCCATTTACAAATCAGTTTAAACTTCATCAGAAGATTCCAATACCAATTGCAAATGGTGAAGGACGATATTATGTAGATGACGACACATTAAAAAAATTAAAGAAAAAAAATCAAATTGTATTTAGATATGAACAAGTTGTTAATGGTTCTTCTAATAGAATCGCAGGTGTTTGTAATGAAAATGGAAATGTTGTTGGCATGATGCCTCATCCTGAAAGAGCAGTTGAATCAGAAATCAATCCTATTGATAATAAACCATCTTCACTTATCTTTGAATCTCTTCTTGTAAAAATGGGTGTTAATAATTGAGTCTAGAGTCTCAAGAACTATCTGAATTAAAATCAAAAATTGGACGTGCACCAACTTCTACTGAATTACAAATAGTAGCAGCTGAATGGTCTGAACACTGTTCTTACAAATCTTCCAAAAAACATCTCAAAATGCTACCTATGAAAGGACCACTTGTAATTACTGAGAAAGGCTATGATTCTGGTGTCTTAGATGTTGGTGATGGTTATGTTGTAACTGCTCATATTGAAAGCCATAATCATCCTTCTGCTGTAGAACCATATGGGGGTGCTGCAACTGGGGTTGGTGGTGTAATTCGAGACATTTTATCTGCAGGAACAAGACCTATTGCAATATTTGATGGATTGCGTTTTGGAAATATCAAAAAAGATCAACAAGCAAGATGGTTATTCAAAAATGCAGTAACTGGAATTGCAGATTATGGAAATTGTTTAGGCATTCCAACCATTGGAGGTGAAGTTGAGTTTGATGACTGCTATCAAAATTATGCATTAGTTGATGTTGCAGCCGTAGGTTTTGGCAAAAAAGAAAATCTAATAAAAAATCATGCTAAGAAAGGTGATTTGGTAGTGCTGCTTGGTGGTTCTACTGGGAGAGATGGTATAGGAGGTTCACAATTTGCCTCTGATTCTTTAGAATCTGAAGATCGTTCTGCGGTTCAAATTCCAGATCCCTTCATTGAGAAATTAATTATAGAGGCAATCTTGGAAGCAAGAAATCACAAACTAATCAATGCAATGAAAGATTTAGGAGGAGGTGGTTTGTCTTGTGCTGTTTCAGAAACTGCTGATGCACTAGAAGTTGGAATTGAGATGGATGTGAATATGGTTCATACACGTGAGTCAAACATGCATCCAGATGAAATTATGATTTCTGAATCACAAGAAAGAATGTTAATTGTTACAGATAAAACTAAATTAAAAAAATTGCAAGAAATCTGTAAAAAATTCCGTATTACATGTTCCGTAATTGGTCATGTAAAGTCTGATAATCACATGCATGTAAAAAAAGGCAAAAAAACATTTGCAAATCTTCCAACAGATGTTGTTGCTAATGCAACTCTTCTTGATTTGCCTTCTAAAAAACCAGTTTATTTGAAAAATATTGAAAAAGAAAAAAAACTCAAAACAGTTTCTAATTATTCAAACATAATGATGAAATTACTTGCAGCGCCAAACATTGCAAGTAAGATTTGGGTTTATAGTCAATATGATCATGAGGTTGGAATTAGAACTGTAATAAAGCCTGGACGTGATGCTTCAGTCTTGAGGCTGGATAACGGAAAATTTCTTTCTGTAAAAATTGATGGAAATCCAAAACAATGTTACATTAATCCTAGAGAAGGTGCAATAGGTTGCTTTGAAGAAGCATGTAGAAATGTAGTTTGTACTGGTGCAAAACCAATAGGAATGCTTGATCATCTTCAATTTGGCTCTCCAAAAGATCCTGAAATCTTTTGGACATTTTTAGAATCTCTTAAAGGCTTGACTGATTTTGCAAAAGATTTCAAAATTCCGTGTGTTGGAGGAAAAGTTAGTCTGTACAACGAAACTCCTGAAGGCCCAATAAAACCAACTCCTTTGATTGGAGTATTGGGACTAATTGACAAAACTCCTTTGGTTCCTCAACAAATAACAAATAATGATTGTCTTGTAATTATTGGAGACACAAAAGACGAAATGGGTGGTTCTGAATACTTTGAGTATATTCATAATCTCATTGGAGGAAAATGTCCTTCAGTAAACTTTGTTGAATCAAAGAAGAACATGAAAGCAATACTAGAAGTAATAAAAAACAAATTGTTAAAATCTGCACATGATTGTTCTAAAGGTGGATTAGCAGTTGCGGCTTGTGAGCTTTGTATGACAAATCATATCGGATGTAATATTTCATTAGACAAAATTCCTGGTGAAAAACTTGATGTTGACAGAACACTGTTTTCTGAAAGCCATTCACGATATCTTGTAACAGCAGATAAGAAAAATATGAAAAAACTCGAAATCATTCTCAAAAAGAACAAAATTTCATTCAAACAAATTGGAATTTTTGGTGGGGAAAAAATTCAATTCATAAAGAAAACAAAGCCGTTCATAGATCTAAGAGTTGATAAAGCGCAAAACACTTGGGTAAATTCGTTAAGGGATTTGGTGCTGCATGGATAAACCAAAAGAAAATTGTGGTGTAGTCGGAATCTTCAGTTTAAGTGGCACTAATGTTGTTCCAATGGCAATTGATGCCTTACGAGCTTTACAACACAGAGGTCAAGAAGCTTGGGGAATTGCTGTACCCAACAAAACTCCTTTGAAAAGAATAGGTCTTGTTTCAGCTGCCTCTTCAGAATTCAAAAATATTGCAGAAGAATACTGCTCATCTGCTGTTATTGGGCATGTTCGTTATTCTACGATGGGGAGAAGTTCTCTTGAGAATGCTCAGCCTCTTAAAGTAAAAGATCTTTGTGTTGCTCATAATGGAACTATCGCAAATGTTCAAGAATTATCTAATCTTGTTGGTGGTTGTTCATTTACCCCTCAAAATGCTAGTGATACACTTGTTGCGGCACAACGATTGGTTTCTTTAATTTCTGAGAAAGGTCAGATGGGAAAAGCATTGTCTGTTCTCAAAAATGAGATGGTTGGTTCCTATTGTTTTACATTTATTTCTGATGATAATTCTGTATATGCTGCACGTGATCCGAAAGGATTTCGTCCTATGGTTTTAGGACATAAGGAAACTGATGATACATTTATTGTTGCATCTGAATCTTCTGCACTTTCTGCAGTAGGAGCTAAACTGCAACGAAATGTAAATCCTGGTGAATTAATACGACTAAGTCAAAATGGATTGGAGACTGAACGCTTTTCTGATGATCCTGCACGTGCACATTGCTCCTTTGAATTTACTTACTTTGCACACCCCTCAAGCAATATGGAAGGAACTAACATCTATGTTGCAAGAAAAAATATTGGTAAATTTCTGGCAAAAAAATTTCCAATCAAGGATGCTGATTTAGTAATTCCTGTACCTGATTCTGCAAGACCTGCTGCATTAGGATATGCACAAGAACTTGGAGTATCTTTTGACGAAGGATTACTCAAAGATAGATATAGTAAGAAAGGTCCTCTGCGAAGTTTCATCGAACCCCACCAAACTGATAGAGTTGAAATTAATCGTTGGATTATTCCAATTAGAGAAATAATTGATGGAAAACATGTTGTTGTAATTGATGATAGTTTGGTCAGAGGTACAAGTTCAAAAGCAATCATCAAGGCACTTCGAAGAGCTGGTGCTAAAAAAATCAGCATGGTAATCACATACCCTCCAATCAAATTCCCCTGTTATGCTGGAATTGATTTCCCATCACAAGAAGAACTTGCAACCTTTTCTAATGGAACTGAAATGTCTCAAGAAGACATTACTGAAATGGTAAGAAAAAGTATTGGTGCTGACTTTTTGGGATATAATGATGCAGAAAATCTTGCAGCTGCAGTTGGCATTCCAAAGGATTCAATGTGTTTTACATGCTCTTCAGGAAATTATGACTCTCTTGGCATCACACCTGAGTTTAGAAGCAGAGCAGAGATGAAAGGAGATTAGGCAATTTTTTTAAATATACTAAATTGAATTGATGAGCATGCAAGCAATCTGGAATGATGTGGTAATTGCAGAAAGTGATGATACAGTAGTAGTTGAAGGAAATCATTACTTTCCATTTGATTCTATAAAGAAAGAGTATTTTGAAAAGACTGATTTTACTAGCTTTTGCGGATGGAAAGGAATGGCAAACTATTATTCAGTTAATGTGAATGGAAAAACCAACAAAGATTGCGCATGGTATTATGCAGAGCCAAACGATGCAGCCATGAAGATTAAGGGAATGGTGGCATTTTGGAATGGCGTCAAAATAAAGTAATCAATCTTAATTATTAGAAAAACATATAGAATTTGTGAACCAGTATACTGCAATTATTGGTCTGGGTGTTGGAGCAATTGTAGTTATGGCAATAGTATTTGGAGGAGATATTTTCAAAATGTCTGTATCTACTCAAGAATATGATATTTTTGTTGACCCTCTTGTAGATGAACAAGGAATGTTTACGATGGGACGAGTGACAATTCAAAATACTGGTTCTAAACCCATTACAAATCTACATGTAAACTTTGGTGCTGGAGATACACTTGAACTTGAAATGCTCAAAGTAGGGCAAAAAATTATTGTTTCTCCTCCTCCTGAAAATCCAATGGAATTTGTAATGATCAATGCTGATAATGACATCTTTGTCAACAAAGCATATCGTGAGATGCCTAAGATGGTGGGAATGATGGGGTCTTGACCTTTTCCTAGCAGTTAAATTTAATCAAAACAAACCCTGATTGTTTGAAATTTCTTACAAGTGGAAAAGTAAAAGATCTTTATGACGTTGATGAGGATGTGTTACTTTTCAAATTTTCAGACAGAGTTTCAGCTTTTGATGTAAAGTTTAAACAAAATATTCCACGAAAAGGTGAAGTTTTATGCAAATTTGCAGAATTTTGGTTTAATGAATTGCCTGTACCAAATCACTTTATCAAACGTAAATCTGATACAGAAATTCTTGTAAAAAAGATGCAAATGCTTCCAATAGAATGTGTTGTTAGAGGTTATTTCTATGGAAGCCTTGTTAGTAGATGGAAAAAAGGTGAAATTGCAGTTCCAGAAGACACTGATACTACTTTAGCTGCAAAACTTCCTGAACCAATTTTTGATCCTACCACAAAATCTGAACATGATATACCAATAAACAAAACAAAGGCACTTGAGATGAATCTAGTTACAGAAGAACAATACAATTGGCTTGAAAAAACTTCGATTGAGATTTACAAAAAAATGGCAGAAATTGCTGATAATGAAGGGTTTATTCTGGCTGATTTGAAATTAGAGTTTGGAATTTTAGATGGGAAACTTACGTTGGGTGATTCCATTGGTCCTGATGAATATCGTTTGTGGCTCAAAGATTCCTTTGAGATAGGAAAAATCCAAGAAGCACATGATAAACAACTTTTGCGTGATTGGCTTACTGCAAATGGCTATCAAAAACAATTTGATGACGCCCGTAATGCAGGAAAAGAACCTGTTGCACCAGAAATTCCTCCAGAAATTATTTCAATGATGACTAAACGTTATGTTACCGCATATGAAAAATTAACTGGAAATACTCTTTAACCTTGCACTAATTGATAGAACATGGAAACAACAGAAGATAGACAAGAACTTGAAACATTGCTAGATATTGTGATAAATCAAATCCCTTCTTACACTAATATGGGCTGTGTAGAAACCATCAATTTTCACAACATGATTAATCAAATTCCATAAGC
>JBHHZR010000002.1:0-82096 GCA_046758125.1 Candidatus Nitrosopumilus sp.
CTGTATCATCTGATCTACAAAATGGTCAAGAATCGATGGTTTCTACACGGCCAAGAAAATATTGAAAATTATAAAAATGAAATGCAAAAAGCACTAAATTTGGCAGCAAAAAATGACACTACTCATATTAAAAAGTTATCAGAGATCGCATAACAATCACAAAAATGACATAAATCTTTCCAGTAAACTTATAATTTTTTTTGAAATCACATATAGTCCAAATTTTCATAAATTTTTGTGATTGATAACGATGAAGGCATTTTAGAAAAAACTGTCTTTCAATTTATCAAAAATAGATCTATTCAAAATGAATCTACTGCATCACGTCATATTCATCGAAGATTTGATATTTCTATGGAGCAAGCAGAACAAATTTTGATTAACCTTTTAGAAAAAAACCTAATTGTAGAATTTTACGATAAAGAATATCAGGAAAATCGATTTACTACAAAAAATACAAAAACCCATTAAGAATCTTTCTTTTAGTCATGGTATAAACAGAAATAAATTACAAGCAAATATAGATATTTCATGGCAGATAAAATTCCTGCAAATGAACTAAAATCACAAAAAAATGATTTTGTGATTATTGATGTCCGTGAGGCTGATGAATTAGAAGGTGGAAAAATTGAAGATTCTGTTCATATGCCCTTGGGATTGACTATACGAAATGCAAAGAAAAAACAGATTGAACATCTTCGTGAGAAAAAAATTTGTACATATTGTGGAACTGGTTATCGAGGAAACATTGCAGCTGATGAACTAACAAAAGAAGGATTTAATGCAGTTACCCTTGAAGGTGGATATCCTTCCTGGGGTCAATCTTAATTTTTATTCACTCCATATTGATTGTGTCTTGAGCCACACAATCAAATCTTTATACAGTTTACTTTTTTGCATGTTTAGTACTCCAATTTCAAGATTAGTTGATGACTTGACAGTTTTTTCATATTTTTCATATTTTGCAAACACTATCTTATCTAGATACATCTCATTTTGCATCTCTTTTTTTGCTAATTCTTCAGATTCAGTCATTGCAAAGCTTGCAAATAATACTCCATCAGCCCAATATGCATTAGCTGATTCTAACGAAGACATCATCCCAATAATATCATCTAGATCTAATTTGATTATATCTCGTACATAGATTCGTTCATATGGTTTATGAATAAACTCAGTCACAAAATTTGTTTTCTGTAGAGATTTATGAATATTTGGAAAACTGTCTACTCTGCAGTGATGATCTTATGACACATACAATAACATCCAACATGTTGCATGTCATTATCATTCCGAAATTTACATTCTTTTGTGTGTTCTATTATTGGCAATTTCTAGAATTCAGGATATTATGCTTTTGTAGGATCGCCACTTAGTATGTTTAACACGTGTTGTACAATCTGTTTTTGACCTCCTGCATGAAGATCAGTTCGTACTTGATCAGAACCCAAACTAACAAAAATCAAATTGTTATCTCCTAGTGGAAAAGTCATTCTTGTAATCTTTTCAAATGCTGCTACTGCGTATAATCCCTTCCCAATTTTTGGATTCAATGCTTTTCTTGCTTTCCATGCACTAGCTGCTCTTTTGAGTGAGGCAGCGGTTTCTTCAGGTGATAGATAATTTGTAATTCCTTCACGATGACTAGAAACCAGTATGTTCCCTTCAATATCACTAATTATACATACTCTTATGTTGACATCTGAATCCATTATTCTTTGTAAAAGATTCTCAAATTCTGAACTCATATGCTGATTCACGCACAAATATTACTTAAGGTATTCTAAGAATTTCAGAATTGCTTTTTAGTCATAAATTGTATAATTAGTCTATGTATGAAGGAAAATGCCCTTTCTTCAAATGGATTGACAAAATTCTAGGTAATGATTCTGACTCTGAAAATTATGTGAAAAAGTGATTTAAAAAATGAGAGTTATGGTGTTTCGTTAGATATTTTTGATTTTAGTTTACACCAACAATTTGGGCTACATTCAAAGTTATTGTTCAAGATTTTATTCCTCTGAAATTAACCAAGAAATCCCGATTGCTTCTTCCCATGATGATTGTGTATTGTTATTTTGCATATTTTGTTTTAGTGAAATTTCTATTTAACACCGATGAACGATTCATCAGTATCAATACTATGAACAAATTAGTAGTGATTCTTTATATTGAATTTTAATTACTTATAATACCCGACCATAATGGTGAATGATTCAAACTTTCGTAAGCTTTTGAATCCCACCATTTTTAATTTTTATCATTCTGAATATTAGCAGTTTTTTCATAAAAGAATTCTTGCTTTTTCAAATCTTTTTCAGAGATAATTCTACATTTTCGCATAGATACCAGCCTTGAAATTTGTTCATACGTATTCATATCCCTTACATCTGCTGCATATGCAATTTGTAAGAGTGGTGATTTTTCTTCAATCATCGGTTTTGCTTGCTCATATCCTCCACTTTGTCTCATTCCTGTCCTGAACAATCCTATGTGTTTGTATCTCTTTGATATTTGTGGATCTTGATAACAACAAATTGCAAATTCATCGTTTTCTTTTTCAATAATTGTTAGTCTAGTAAATTTATCACTCCAATATTCTATTTCTTTAGCAATGGATGTGGCTTCTTTTTTGTCCTCAAATACCATTGATACAACTAATCTGTCTTTTTCATATGCCCATGAGATCCCATAGAAATTTCTATGCCAATCAATCTCAAATGACATATGTCTTATCAAAAAATTCTCAAATTAATGCTTTCTTGATGTTATATTCCTAAAAAATTTGTTTGGAACTAACAATATTTTCCACATTCGCAATTTCTACCAAAAACAAGATTATGAAAGAATTTCATGATGTCCTCTCTTGGTTTATTTTTATGAGTTTGGTTTTCTTCTACCTCAATTATTGGTTTTTGTTTTCCAACTATTCTAAATAGAGAAATACCGGTTTCTGCACTAGTTCCTTTAAGTGCCCAACTCCCATTCTTCATAAGATATGGTTGTGGGTTTTGCATGGTCACTTTTTTTCGTGCCTTGATATCATATGCCTGTATTGTTGACATTAACTTTAATCTCAAATTATCTATTATTGGCAAAGAGTAAATTTTTTCATAGTTTTTAGCTGAAAAATAACTTTCTTAGGCATAAATCTTTGACTTTTAATTTAAGGTTGAACAAAAAGAGAGTTAAGGTGCAATGTATAGAGATACAGTTTCACACTCTTCTCTTCTTTCACAAAAAAGACAACAATCACAGAAAATTAATGCCTGTTGACATGAAACACATTTTGCATATTCTTCAAAATCCTTCTTCAAATTTTCTTTCCGCCTATGTGGGTATGCGCATTTCAAAATTGATAAGTTGTATGAAACAAATTCTAAAAATTAGTAATATTTTTTCATTTTAGTTAAACAAATGTTCAAAAAATGGCAGTACTTTCTTTTATATCTCAAGGCTAAACTTATTTTGACGCCTTCGTTTAGTGGTCAAGGCATGCTATAAACGATCACTATTCCAAGACGTCGATTAGTTTTGATTTTTCAATAATGCTTCTTCTGGTGTTTTTTCTTTGTTTGATTCCCAATGCCAATTATGATGTTTCTTCCAATGTTTATCTAATTCTTCAGCAATTGGTTCTTTTCCTAAAGGGGTTCCACATAATTTACATTGTTTCATTTTTTACATCTTTGTCTTTTTTCTTTTTTGATTTAATTATTGGATGGCATTGTACAGGTAAGTTTTCTTCATCCATTTAATTTTTCTTATACTTTTTTACTTTTATTTTTTTATTCTTTCTCTTTCTTTCCAAATCCATAATGGTGCATGTCTTTCCAGTTTCACAAAGTTTCATTTCTCCTGTAATTTCGTCATGAACTGACTCTAAGGAACCATTAGTTAGTAATTCGCCTATAATGTCCCATGATTTACTTTCTGAAATCTCAAATTTGTATGGGATTGTTGAAATCTTTGTAAAATAACCATTTTTTGAATTTATCAAAATAATTTTTTGAATTTTTTCTTCGATTGTTATAGAAGGAACTCGTTTTTTGAATTTTCTAAATGGTTTTCTTTCTGACATTATTTTTTTTGATATTTTCTAGTATTTTAGATAAATCATCTAGCATGTAATGTGTCTGGATCATTGTTTCCAGGCAAATACTTGTATCCAAGTCTGTTTTTGATTTTTTCATCAAATTCTTCTTGAAGTCTTGTAAGATACATTTCAGCCTCTGTTTCGTCTTCTGGAATTCCTGTGTTTATGTCATAATTAAAACTCGTTGCTAGATGATAAAATTCTTCAAAAAATTCTTTGCAGTCTATCACATCTGCATTGGTATCTATAGATACTACTAAACATTCTTTATCTATTCGAAAATTTAAGCAAATTTCCTCATCAATCATGATATCTACCATGATTGCCACAAGATATGGTATGTGTTGTTGATCTTCTAGTCTACCTTTGCCTTTATTTGTAATCCAGAGTTCTTTACCTTCTGATAAATGATCAAAAGTTCTAACTACTAAATCTCTAATATCTGAATCCATATATGCCAATTTTGAATTCCATGATTCTGCACTAAAATTCCCTGTGTTAACATAAACTAGATCAAATCTCAAATCTTCATTTAATTGTTCAAATTCCCAAACTTGCTTATTTGTCCACATTGGCGAGAATTCATCTATTAATTTTCTTGTCCACTGATCCAATGTATTTTTTTAAATTTCCTGTTGTTTAATCTTATCTTGAATTAATTATTGGATTCCTGATTTGAGAAACTCTATTGTACACTCGGCAAGTTCCTTGTCTGTGTGCTTTTTGATATCATGTTTGCAATTGGGGCAAATGCCTGATTGTTCTTCATCAAATTCATCCCCTACTTGTTTCATACAACATTCCATTAATTCTCCAGTTGAATGAGATTCCATTGAAAGTTTGCAAGTAGGACATTCAGTCATGTTTTTCTCTTTTTAATTTCTATTTGTCTATTAATAAGATATATTTGATCTTTTCAAATTCTTTTTATGGACTTATCCAAATTTCAAAATAAATTATATTGTATTTGTAATGGTAATGTGAATTTTGAAATAATTCCTGATGTTGAATGTGATTGGGGTTCCCATATTGTAATTCAATGTCCTCATTGTGAAGAGAATTATTCAGTTGATAAACAATGTCCAGCGTTTCACAATATCATGGAGTTACTAAAACATAATTCTGAATTGTTTTCTAATAAAGAAAAATTTGATTGTTTGGTAAATTCTCACCCCTCTTGAAATTTTTGACCACAGATAAAATTGGTAATCAATGCCGTATGCGATAATGCGATTACCAACATCCCTTCTGATCTATGGCAATATTTTTGTTGATAAAAATTCATAAAATCAAAAAAGTATGTAAAAATTGATTAACGGAATCAAAAATTACAATCCTGCCTGAATACTGGATTTTGAATAGAAAGTTTTAGTTATTGATTTACTCATAATTGATTGTTGAAAGGAATTTTTGTGGTGATTGCTTTGGTAGCGATGATTGGATATGTGTGGTATGCTGGCGTTTTGCCAATTGATTCTAAAAATTCTAGTAGTTTCTCACCAAATATTGAAAATATTCCACAAATCACTAATGCAATTGATCCTAATGAAAAAAAAATCATCTATTATTCTTTTGAAGATGTTCCTTCAATACCTGATAAGCAAATTCCAATTAATTCGTTAAAAAAGGCAATTGAAACATGGGAAACAAATAATCCTAATTTAGAATTTATACAATCTGAAAATTCTAACATAGAAATCAAATGGCAAAAATTTGCTTCTTCTACTCATACCGGACTTGCTACATGTAATTCTGTATTATTTGGGATCCTAAGTCATTGTATATTGGATATTTCTGTTGGTGCTGAAGATTGCAATGGAAATTTTGTTCAAAATGATGAAAATATGGTGGTCAATATTTTAATGCATGAAATCGGTCATGCGCTAGGATTAGGACACAGTAGTGAAATTGGACATTTAATGTATTCTGATGAATCCCCCAAAATTTCATTTGATACTAAAGGATATGTAATTCCGGATAGATTTGAAGAACTTTACATTGGACAAAAAGCACTACTACAACAAGAACAAGATCTTCGAAAAGAACTTGGCGCACTTGATATCAAAATATCTCGTGAACAATCTCAATACGATGAATATTTTCAACAATACCAATACTATAAAGGAAAAACTCTCTCACAAGATGAATATCAAAAAGCTCAAAGAGTACTTAATATGGTAAATTCCGAAGCTGAAAAAATTAACTTAATGATTGATCAACAAAACCAATTGATAGATCAAATTAATGAAATTCTTATTCAATTAGGTTGTCAGCCCAACTTTGAAATTACTTCATGATCATCCAAATAAAATTATGAATCCTGCAGCTAATGCAACTATTGAAATTCCCATCCAAACATAAAATTTACCTAACATTAGTATTTACAAAACTCTTCTAAAATTAATAGTTTAGAGTTTGGAAAGCAAGCAAATTTGATATCATTTTTCCATCGACTCTTTGGGAGTTACAGTCGATATCAAATCCGCAATCATCCTTGCTTCCAATATTTCTAACAATAATGTTTTTTCAAAAATTCTTAAAATAAAACATGTCTTGAAATTTAATCAAAATGGGTTAAAAAAATGATCTTGTTTTCATTTAGAAAAATTGAGCCTATTTTTTTGAAAAATATCGGCTTATGTCGGGAGCGTGTTCAAAATACACACACTTCCTTTTAGTCTAATTTTCTAAATAATATCGAGTCATCCGTTTGACGGTGTTCCTACGTTTGCCTTAACCGACCATGCCCTAGAATTCGAGTGCCGTCAAACAACTATTATTCCTACAAAAAATTTTTCAATTCTAAAAACTAACAATAATCCCTTGATCATAATATGTAAAGGCACACAAAAAAATCACCGATTTGAAAAATGTCCCTTTTCACATGATGGCGATTGGGGGGATGTTGAACTAGTTGAGCATCAAAAATATCACCAATCTTTGGAGAATAAGCAATATTCTTGGTTGGGTTTTGACGTTCCTCAGTTTTTTGGAAAATTTAGTGGACGTGATGGGAAACGAACTTGAACACATTCAAATTAACTTAATTTTGCTTATTTGGGAAAACGAGAAAAATCTGTAAAAATTATTAATAATTTTATTCTCAACAAAATATAATACATTATGAATGAAAGTGATGTCTTAGTCTGGTCAAAGAATTCTTTTCTTTCATGGTCTGATTTTAAAGCCGAATCAAACCCTGCAGTTTTTGAAGACTCTCATAGTGTTATAAAATACAGATATACATGGACAGTCAATTCAGAAAAAATAGGAAATCAAATTTTATTTTTCATTGAAAACATTCAATTTTTTCCAGAATTTTATCCTCAATTATCTTGGGTCAGAGCATCACAATCAAATAAAAATTTGTTAAAACATGAGCAAGGACATTTTGATCTAGCTGAATTATTAAAACGTGAAAATCAAGAAAAATTACAACAAAAATTTCATGAAAAACGATTTATGACAAGAGGTAAAAATGAAGAACAACGAAAACAATTCGCTAAAGAAGACTCTGGTAAAATGATTGCAAAAGAAGTTGAAATACTAGAAAAATTATTTTCTGTACGACGTCAAGAATATGACTCTCAAACTAATTTTGCACAAAACCTAAAAAAACAATTAGAATATGATTTAATATTTGAAAAGTTACGAACATAATTTGCATTGCACTGCAGACCAATTTTTTATTAATGAATTTTTTAATTGACATGTATGGAATCTGCAAAACTTCCTAAATTCAAGTGGAATGAGATATCCGAGCTTAATTCTGGCCACACACCTGATGAATGGGGCATACAAATGAAAAAAACTAGTCTAAGAACATTTGTTGCTTATACAATTTCATGGGGTGATTAGAATTATTTCTTAATTATTGTACTTTCAGGAATTGAACTAATGTAATTTACTAAACTACGATAATATTTTAAATGAAAATTCAAATCCCTCATTTCTGTTTGTTTTAGTTCTTCAAGTTCTGGGCCAAAATCTCTTTTATCTGCTTGAATGTGGTTTAATGTGTCCTCATTTACTTCAATCATGTGAAAGAGACTATGAAGTACCTCTCCTTTTGTGAGTGTTTTTTCACATGATTTTTTTAACAATGTTTCTACCCAGTCCATGTTCCATTAGGACAAAATTGTTATTTCCACTCTTGAATGTGAAATTTTCAACCTTTGCTTTATTTTTTTTAGGCTAAAATTATTATTTTTTTTCTGCCTGTTTTTTTCTGTCCATTATTTCCTTGTTTCTTTCAATGTCTGAGTGAATCTCAACATGTTCGTATAATTGCTCTTTTGAATCAAATATCTGTTCACAATAGTAGCATTGATGCATTGCTATACTACGTTAATCTTAAATTAATTATTTTCCCTAATTTCACGAATGAATTTCTAATAACACCAAATAATGGCATGAATTAAAAAATAAAAAATATAATTTTTGTTGCGTTATCCGCCAGATTCAAATGCTGCTCTAATTTCAGCTGCTTCGTCCCCAAATGGGTCTTCATGCCATTTTTCTTTATTCAAATCTGCTCCCAAACTTGAAGTCTTTGGAAGTAACCCTTCTTCTGCTTGACTTTGTAAGACTGCATCATCTGGGATGTAATTTTGTTGGTTTGCAGTACCATAAGTGATAGCTGCCCCTATTCCAATTACTCCAATTGCAATTCCTACGTATACCATAGCGTTTGACATAACTATAATTTGATTTTTTTATATTAATCGAGTATGTTTTCACTGCATTGCAGTGAAAGAATTTGGTTATTTTAACTCAATTTCAAATTGAATGTGTGAAATTTTGCAAATCCTTAATTTATTGATATTTTTTTGTTTTAACATGAATATATCAAATTTTTTCAAAGTTTTAAAAACCAAGAAAAAAATTTCATCAAAAATCCGATTATATCTGATCAATAAAGACACTCATTATTTTATTAATAATGGTGCACTAAAAAATGGTTTTGGTTCAAAGTTAGATGTAACAAAAAATAGAGATAGTGTGTTATCTGGATTTTCAAAAATGGCATTTTTGTTTGATGAAATTATTCGATTAAGAATTGTAGGATATTCTAACAGCAGTGATAGTGATGAATTACTTTATCTGTTAAATCTTGTTCCGATAAATCGTAAAATTAGAACATTTCTTGATTGGAAGGTTTTTGGGCCCGAATTTACGAGAGATATGTCTAGGCTTTTTGAAGTTAGAAACGACGTTGTGCATTGTGTATCATTAAATGAAGTTAATTATAATCCTAAAAACAAAATTTCTTTGGCTAGTGTTTCAGGTTTTAAAAAATTTAAAAATAATTTTCAAAAAGCATGGTCGTCATTGGTAAAAATCTACGTCAAAGAACAAACAAAAATAGATTTGAAGAAATTATCTGATGAATTATAGATTTGGTTTTGTAATGGCTCCTTCTGCAGCAGAGCCTACTAATGTTGCATATTTTGCTAATGCTCCTGATGTGTAGTTTGGTTTTGGGTGAGACCATTGTTTTCTCCTATTTTCTAATTCCTCAGGAGATACATGAAGATCAATAACATTTGTTTCTGTGTTTATGGTAATTTCATCATCGTCTTTGACAAGTGCTATTGGCCCTCCCACATATGCTTCTGGTGCAACATGACCTACCATAAACCCACGGGTTCCCCCTGAAAATCTACCGTCAGTAACCATCGCTACTTTTTTCCCCAACCCTTGTCCTATTAATGCTGCAGTAGTTGCAAGCATCTCTCTCATTCCCGGACCTCCTTTTGGTCCTTCATATCTAATCACTAAGACGTGACCTTCATCAATCTCTCCTTTTGCTACTGCATCAAATGCATATTCTTCTCTATCAAAAACACGAGCTTTTCCAGTAAACTGTGTCATCTCTACTCCTGCAGTTTTTATTACTGCTCCTTGTGGGGCTAAACTTCCTTTGAGAACAACAGCTGTTCCTACTGAGTGAAGTGGATTTTCTATAGGTCTTACAATATGTTGGTCTGTCTCTGGAATATTTATTGTAGAAAGATTATCTTTGATAGTTTGTCCTGTTACTGTCATGCAATTTTCATGAAGTAATCCTTTATCGAGTAATTTCTTTAATACAAATGGTATTCCTCCAATTTTATCAAGTGAATTCATTACATAATTTCCACCAGGTTTCATATCAGCTAAATGTGGTGTCTTTTTTCTTACCCTTTCAAAATCTTCATAAGTCAAATCTATTCCTATTTCGTTTGCAAGTGCAAGAAGGTGTAAGATCCCATTTGTTGAACCGCCAATAGAATTTAACATGGTAATTGCATTTTCAAATGCCTCATAAGACAAAATCTCTTTTGGTCGAATATTCATTTCCAATAATTTAGCACATGCTACTCCTGTATCATAAACCATTTTGTCTCGTCTTTCGTCTGATGCTGGTGGACTAGCACTTCCAGGTAATGCAAGACCAATTGCTTCAGAAATTGATGCCATTGTATTTGCAGTAAACATTCCTCCACAAGATCCTTCATTTGGGCATGCAGTGTTTTCAATATTTTTTAGACTCTCTAATGTTAATTGCCCTGCATCATATGCTCCTACTGCTTCATATACATCAACTACTGTAAGCTCTTTACCATCAAGCATTCCCGGCATAATGGTTCCACCATAAACAAATACTGATGGGATGTTTAATCTGGCCATTGCCATCATAGTTCCTGGTAAGCTCTTATCACATCCTGCAATTCCCACTAGTGCATCATACTGATGTGCTCTTACCATCAATTCAATTGAATCAGCAATGATTTCACGAGAAACTAGAGATGATTTCATTCCTTCGTGTCCCATTGCTATTCCGTCGCTTACTGCAATTGTTGAAAATTCCCTTGGTGTTGCACCTGCATCTGACACTCCTTCTTTTGCTTTGAGAGCTAATCTTGGTAGGTGAATATTGCATGGCGTTGCTTCATTTCCTGTGTGACATACCCCAATGAACTGTTTTGACAAATCATCATCGTTTAGTCCCATAGCTTTGTACATTGCTCTTTGTGGTGCTCTAGAAGTTCCATCTACAACATTTCTACTAGAAATTTCCATAACATGTCAATTCCTAGTTGCTATAATTTAGACGTTATTGATATAATCATTTGATGATTTCTTCATTTTCTAATTCCAATAACTGTGCTTGTAGTTCTTCAGGTGTTTCAGCACCATATGAAATTAATATTCTGTCATCATCTTGAATTTCATATTCTCTAATATCTGGAACTTGTTCTCCATTGATATAGAAAACTAATTTGTAATCATCATTTGTACAGAAGCTTCTGCCGTCTTGGAATACAAAGCATTGATCATCAAGACCTAATCCCAATGTTTCAAAGAGATATCCTAATGTGACCCCTGTGGCATGTTTATGAACAGTATTTCCGTCTCTTCCTTCAAAGTGAATCCAACTTGATTTGATTTGATAAGCAGGAGCTGAAAAGTCAAATTTGTCTCCAAATATTTTTACTAGTATTGCTGCATGATCATGGGCGCTTCCCAACGCTCCAGCGTTTTCAGGTCCTCCAGGAGCTGTTTCTGTCATTGTTAAAAACAAGAATGATGCATATCCAACAATAACTGCAATTATTGCTAATACTCCAATTGCAATAAGGGTGTTTTTTCTTTTTTCTGCTGAACGTTTTGTAGCATAGTTTTCACGTTTTTGTTCTCGTTCTCTTCGTTCTTTTCGTCCCATAAGATAATCAGATTCAAAAATTTGCCCTAATTAACCATTCGATAAAAACAATAAATAAAATCACAAATCGCTGATCCATATGAGTTGTATTTTTTGTGATATTCTAAATGGAAAAAGAGATGGATATTTTTTGTATGAGGATGATTTGCATGTTTCATTTTTAGATAGATATCCAATTGACGTTGGTCATAGTTTAGTTGTTCCAAGAAAACATCATGAAAGGATTACTGATATGACTCCTGAAGATGTCGGAAATGTTTTTTCAATTGTTCCAAAAATAGCAAAAGCAGTCTTAGACGCAACAGGTGCAGATGCGTTTAGCCTAGGCCAAAATAACGGGAGAGCTGCTAAACAGATTATCCCACATGTTCACATACATATCATTCCAAGATATAATAGCAAAGGTACTGTGTGGACAAAACGTCAAATCTCAAATGATGACGAACTTTCCAAACTTGCAAAAAAAATTCGTAGTCTTCTTATTTAGCATGACCTGGATTATATCTTAAAATTGCACCTGCCTTTCCTAGACTTGTAAGCATATTTCCATGTTCGGCGGTTCCAGAAATAACTTCCAACTGAGTACCTGTCTTTGATGCAAGTAATTCTAGATAGTCTACAATATCTTGCTCTTTGACTTCTACTTCCATGGCTTTACAATTTGGACATGGATTGTTTGTATATTCAGTTTTTTTTGGAATAACTTGAGGTCTTTCTAGGATTTCTTCTTGAATGTGTTGACATCTTTTACATTTTCCTTCAACTCTATACAAATTTGTATTATCTGTAATAATCAAAGTTTGAACTACATTGTTTTTTAGATATTCAATAATTTCTTTTAATCCATAGGCTCCTTTTCCTGAATGAGAATTTATCTCTCTGAATAGATCTTCTACAAGTTTTCTCTCTTCTACCATTCTAAAATTTGATAAAATATCTGCCGATTTTGAAAATGCTTCTCTTATTCCCTCTGCTCCTGAATATGATGAATCAATTGTAGAAATTATCATATCTTGTAATCTGTATTCTAGATAATTTCCATTGATGAAATCTTCTTTAGTAGGGCCTGGTCCTGAAATTACTAGTCCCTTTATTGGATAAATATCAATGAAATATTCTCTTGTGGTTTCTGCAACTCTGTTAAAATAATATGTCAACTCCATTTCTCTAAGTTTTTGGAATCTTTTTGCAGATTGTCCACCTTGTCTATGTTTTCCTGCAACTCCTGAACCTGTTTGAGATAATACTTCGATTTTATCTCCATGCAACAATCCCCACCCTGCATCTTTAGCATCAATTGCTAAAAACCCAATTAAGTTGTCATCTTTTAACATGTCTTTTAGAATATCTACATGAAAATGATCATCACATCTGTACAAATATTGATTCAGATCTTTTGGAGGATCAATTTCCCACACTTTTACTACCTCGCTTCCTAAAGGGCCTCCTTCTTCGGGTGGCAATGCTCCACAAAACATTACCAAACCTCTTTCTGGAGTTTTTTTGTATAATTTTAATCTCTGAATAACTTTGCCTAACGAATCAACTACGTGTGTTCTAGTTAGATCTGACTTTATGTTATCTGCAGTACCTTGTTCTTGTTGTAATGCATTAATAATTTCATGTAACTGTTTTCCTTTTGGAATGTATACTGTAATTAGTTCCGTCCCTCTGCCTGATTTTTGTGATAATTCATCTAAAGTCTTTCTAATTTTATAGACTTTGACTGAATCTTGTTTTTCTACATCTAATTTTTTCTTCATTTGTGATTCCCCCTATTTCTGCGGATATTAATTTTGATTGATTTGATTTTTGTTTTCATAAAATCATAATTCATCAAATGTTTTTAGAAATACTTCTAATGGCTGATTTCCTCTAATCTTAATAATTTTCTGATCATTGAAGACCAAAAATGATGGAGTTGCATCAATTCCAATCTCTTTTCCAAACTCATGAAGTGAAATCACTCTATCGTGATGTTTGTGTTCATCCAGACACGTGTTAAATTCCTCTAATTCTAAATCCACAGAAATTGCAAATTTCTCTAATGCTTCTCTTGTGACCCATCCTGTTCTTTCTCCGCCCCAATTTTTGTAAAGTTCATTGTGATATTGCCAATATTTCTCTTGATCTTCTGCACAATGTGACGCCTCCGCTGCTAAAATAGAATCAAGACCATTAAGTGGAAAATCCTTGAAGACAAGCTTGACTTTGCCTTTTTTGATAAACTCATCATTTATCACATTTAGTGTGTTTTGATGAAATTTATAACAAAATGTACACTGATAATCGCCCCATTCTAAAATAGTAATTGATGCATTTGGATCTCCAATTATTGGAGAACCGTTATCTGTTAATTTTGAAGCAGTTAAAAATTTTGAATCATTTTCAGATTCTGGATAAAATGCAAGAAATATTCCAGAAATAATCCCTATTGCTACTGGAATTAATAATATGTGGAGTTTTGTCATAATGTTTGAAAAATTTCTTTCAAGTAAATATCTTCTTTATTTCGGTCTATTCACAAAATTTTAGAGTCGTTTTTAAATTTGGTTTTGTAGCACCGTTAATGCTTCTGACATTTTTTGTTCAATGTCTTTTTCTTCTTGATTGATATTGATCTTTTCTAATTTTTCAAAAATTTCAGTATTGTTTATCATATGATCTAATACATCAAGTGAAAATGGTTTCTCAATTACTGCAATTGCTCTGTCTAGCCTAGTTAGTGTATCTAGTAATGTTTTTTCAAGATATCCTGACGCAAAAATCATTCTTTGTTGAGGGTTGATCTCTAGAATTTTAATTGCAGCTTGTAATCCTGTCATAATTGGCATTTTTTGATCAAGTATTACTAAATCAAAATAATTTTTTAATTGTTGATCATTATATCTTTTGTATGCTTCAACACATTTGTGACCATCAGTTGTTAATGTGACTTCTTTTCCTTTTGATTCAAGGAAATTTTTATACAATTCTAAGATTTCTGGTTCATCATCTGCAATTAACAATCTCATATGTCTTGTTTGAATCTTTTTTTCTTGTTGAATGTTTTCTTTGCCAATTTTACTTATTTCTAGCTTTATTGGTTCTAGTATTTTTGATTCGGCTAATTTGCCAAAAACTCCTTCAGCTAATTCTGCAAATAAATCATAATTTGTAATAATCTCTTTTTCTGTTTTTCCACAAATTTTTCTCATTGTTTGCATTATTGATTTGTATCCATTACCCCCATACAGATCAATTAACTCTCCTTGAATGATCTCTGAAATCTGATTTTCATACTTGTTGCTGTCTGTTCCTGTTCTTGATATGTTCATTTCAAAATATTTCTAGGAAAAATACATCAAAAACATCAGTATGTCCGATCACAAAATAACAGTTTCAGCAAACCTAGTTCATTTCTAAATTCGTTAATTATCCAAGAGCTTAAATATATTCAAATGGACCTGAATTTTATGTCTGAATCAAGACAAATTAATGTCTCAAAACCTGGTGTTCCAAAACTTGCATTAATTGCATTGGGAATAATATTTGCACTGGGATTATTTGTCATAGGTTATGATCAGGGACATATCTTTAGTGTAGTTTATGGAGAACAGGCATTTGATGATCTTTACATTCATGAACTTACTCATGATATGAGACATGCAGCAGGATTTCCTTGCCATTAGGTGAAATGTGGTTGAAAACTGCTATCTTTTTAGGAATTGTTTTGATTTCTGGTGCATTTGCGGGTCTTATTCATGGAACAGTGAATTTTGCAATAGTTGAACCATATCTTGATAAAGCCATAGGAATTGAAAATCAGAATTTGTTTACTTCAGGTGAAGAAGAAGATACGCCAGAATTTTGGGTAAAATATGAAGGATATAGAGTATGGCAAAAAAGTGGGCAAATTCTTGCGGGAGTGATTTTGGGCACTTCGATAGGCGCACTATTTGGAATAGTGTATGCATTATCTAGAGATTCATTGCCAGGAAATAATGATATCAAAAAAGCACTTGTGTTAGCAAGTGTTATGTGGTTGACTATGTATTTTATTCCATTCTTGAAATATCCTGCAAATCCTCCAACTGTGGGTGATCCTGAAACCGTAGTACTTAGAGCAATATTGTATTTGTCTTTTATTGCAATTTCTGGATTTGGAGCAGTAGGGTTTTACAAATTATCAAAGAAATTCAAAAACACCAAAAAACTTGTTGCCTTAGTTGGATATGGTATTTTTGTCATTGCAGTTTTCTTCATAATGCCTGATAATCCCGATGAAATTACAGCTCCTATGAATTTGGTAAATGAGTTTAGAATAATGTCTGTGATTGGAGTTACTTCTTTTTGGATTTCTGTAGGATTAATTCTTGGATTCTTTTGGAATCGTCTTAGACCTCATAAAGAAACTTCACAATCTTATAATTAGTTATTCTAAGTCTCTAGAATGAGAACAAAAACATGTCGTTTAAATATCTAGTAATATCTGTGATATTTGCATGTCAAGACGATTAACTTTACCACAATTAAAAAAATATGATATAACTCAAAAAGTAATAGAAGCATTAGCTGATTCTGAATCTAGAGCGATTTTGTTTTCTATAATCAAAAAGGGAAATACTGCTGCGGAACTTTCTGATAAACTCAAAATACCCCTTAGTTCTGTATACAAAAAATTAGCTGATCTTGAAGAACTCACACTCATTGAAGTTGAAAAATGGATGTTATCTGACAAAGGTAGAAAATTCAAAGTTTATCGTAGCAGAATTAGCAAAGCAGATATTTCTATAAAAAAACCCGAACCTGTATTGATTTTACAACCTCTTAGGTGATTTTTTGTCAAAACCAAATATCATTCAATTATCTGAATTTGATGTTACTCAGAAAATTATTGAATCCCTTAGTAGCATATGTACTAGAGCTGTATTGTTTTCAATAAAACATGAATCAAAAGATGCAACACAGATTGCAGACGAATTAAAGATTTCATTATCTACCGTTTACAAAACATTATCAACTTTAGAGGATCTTGCTCTTGTTGAAGTTGATCAATATGTTATATCCCCTGAAGGAAAAAAAATCAAACAATATAGGAGTAGGATTGGTAAAGTAGAAATTACTTTGGATAATTTAGAACCTAGTTTGAATTTGTATCCAAATACAAATTATTCTAAATCAAATTCTTGACATTTTCTGTAAATAATATTTTCAGTCTATGTAATTCTCATTCTAGAGACTTGGAATGAGGTATTGGAATGAAAATTTCATTTAAATAACTTAGCTCCTCCTAAGATTTTTAGAAAATGAAACAAAAAATTTCTGTAACAATATTTGTCGTGGCTTTGGCAATTGGTGCAGCAACAATCCCTTTGACCCAAAACGTTCAAGCAGAAAGTTTAGTTCCTGAATGGATTAAAACAAATGCTGGTTGGTGGTCAGAAGGCACAGTAGATGATACTACTTTTCTAAATGGCATAACATACCTGCTCGAAAATGATATCATTGATGTTTCATCTGAATCAAATAATCTCGATGTAGATACATTGACTATAGGGTTCATTCCAGTTGAAAAAGCTGATGAATTGACTCCAAAAGCAGAAGCCTTTGAACAATTCCTTGAAAATGAATTGGGGGTTGATGTTAAAGTTGTAGTTCCAACAAATTATGAAACAATAATTGAAGGAATGAAATTTGGACATATTGATGCTGCCTTTATGGATACTGGTCCAGCATGGATAACTCACCAAAGAACAGGTGCAGAAGCCGTATTGGCAGAACTTGTCAAAGGAAAAGTAAACTATCAAGCGACAGTTTGGACATTGGTTGATAATGATTCTATCCAGTCTCTTGAGGATGCTGTTGGGAAAAAAGTTGCTTTTACTAGCATTACTGGTTCCTCTGGATTTGTAAGACCTATGGGAACTTTAGTAACTGAAGGTTATGTAACAATTGAAGGCGATGATATTGTTGCTTTAGAGTCTGCATTAGCAAAGAATTTTGAGAGCTACATTTTTGCTGGAGGTTACAAGGCAGCACTTAACTTATTGCTAAATGGCAATGTTGATGTCGCATTTGGTTCAGATATTGCTCCACAAAAATATCTTGAATTGACAGATCAACAAAAATTGCGTCCCGTTACTACAATTGGGCCTGTTCCATCACATGTATTTATGGTAAATGGTGATATGTCAGAACCTACAAGAGATGCATTAGTCAGTGCGTTAATCAAACTCAATTATGATGAGCACAATTCCATTTTGACAGATTTGTACGGGGCTGAAGCACTAGTTCCAACTACTACTACAATGCATATTGGTGATTTTGGAACCTACATTGATGCTCTGACAGGACTTGATCAGTTGATTCTTGACAAATACAACAAGAGCAAATAAAAACTGGAATTCTGAAAATGAAACAAATTCAGATGACCCAAAACCCTTCTTTTTCCATGATTGCTACAAAGAAAATTATTCAAATGAATGATGTTTGGACATCTTATGATTCAAAAAATTTTGCCTTAGAAGGCGTCAATTTATCCATTGATAGAGGAGCAAATTATGCAATTGTTGGACTTTCAGGTTCTGGAAAGTCTACTCTTCTTAAATTAATGAATGGAATGATGATTCCTAGTAAAGGTACTATTAAGATCGATTATGTCACTCCTGATGTTAATGATAAAAAATTTAAAAACATGATGCACACAATTGGTTACATTCCACAAAGCCTTGGATTGGTAAAAAACAGTACAGTTTTAGAAAATACCCTTCTTGGCGCATTACCTAGACTTTCAAAAATACAATCATTTTTAAAAAAATTCCCAGAAAATGAAATTCAAGAAGCAAAAAGAATTCTCAAACTTGTTGGATTATCAGGCAAAGAAAACAGAAAAGCCTACATGCTTAGTGGTGGTGAAAAAAGAAGAGTTGCTATTGCAAGAGCATTGATGCAAAAACCTACCATTTTGTTAGCAGATGAAATTGTTTCAGAGTTAGATTATGTGACTGCCCATGAAATTATGGATTTAGTTGCAGATGCACAACAAAGAATGAATTTGACTGCAATTATGGTGCATCATGATATGCAATTAGCATTAGAGTATGCAAATCGTGTTGCAGTAATAAAAGAGGGCCAAAAAATTTTAGAGATTGGAGTTGAAGGTGACACTATAGTTGATTTCCAAACTGGCGATATGACTACTGAAGAAATTATGGAGATGTATGCTGATGACTCCTAAAAATAATATTGTGATTGGAATTATCGTTGCATTATTGGTTGCTGCATCTTACAACATTGATGCAAATCCAGTTGAGTTCGTTAAAGGATTGCCTAATCTTGGAATTATTATGGAGGATCTGTTTGCTGTTGAACCAAAATACATTCCCACAGCTTTTTGGTCAATGTTTGAAACTATTCAAATGGCATTTATTGGAACAACAATCGGAGTAGCAATTGCACTTCCATTAAGCATGCTTGCAGCTAGGAATCTTAACAACAAGTATGTTTATGCCCCAATTCGTGCATTGCTAGCAGCAATTCGTACATTTCCTTCAATTCTGTGGGCAATCTTGTTTGTAATTATGGTCGGATTAGGACCGTTTGCAGGAGTTTTGGCGATTATTATGTATACAATTGGATTTGTTGCAAAATTACAATATGAAGCAATTGAAACCATTGACTCTGATCCTATGGATGCGGTAAGCTCGATAGGAGTTTCTAAATGGCAATTGATTAGATATGTTGTTATCCCTGAATCAGCTTCTCACTTACTCAGCCAAATGCTTTACATGTTTGATTACAATGTAAGACAAACTAGTATTTTGGGATTAGTTGGTGCAGGAGGAATAGGATTTTACATTATTAATTATATAAAATTCTTTGAATATGGCAAAGCAGCTGTCTTCATGTTAGTGGTGTTGGTTACTGTTTTAATAATTGATTGGGTTAGTGTTAAGATTAGAGACAAGTATATTATAAAATCACAACATGGAATGGAAATCACTGCAAAATAATTTCTCATCAAGTTGTGATTTTGTCTAGTTGATTTGATTCAACTGCTGTTTTGATTTCTCTTGCTATTCTTTTTCCCATACTCATTGGTTCATTAAACAATAATGAATAGTATGGTGATCCATCCATGTAGATATTTGTTCCAGCTACAATTCTTGCCGAAAACTCAAATGATGTAAATTTTGCATTCTCATCATATACTCCTTCAATACAAAACGGTCCGTTCATTCCTGGTGCAACTAATCTTTTTGCAGCACCTACAAAATTTTCTCCAAGTGTATATACTTCATCTAAAAGAGATTCTCTTAATACTAGAGGGCTATTTCCTATTACGTTAAATGACGGAACTTTGTTTGATTTTAATTGCTGTTCTGATGGGATTCTAGCAAGACCTTCGATATCTGATTCATGTCTTTGGTCAGCTCCAAAAAATTCCAATTCTTCTTTTAGTGGAGAATAAAAAAACTGTAGATAAGCTAAAACTCCTATTGCATATTCTTGAATGTAAAGTGTTTCCTCTTTTGAAATCACTCCTTCTGAAATCAATTGATTTTTCTTTGTATTGTAATCTTCTTCACTTGCTGCTAAAAAGTACCCTTTTCCACCTGCAGCACCCTGCCGTTTTACAATTACAAGTTTTTTGATATCTTTAGGGTCTTTTACCGGAGATGGAACAGGAAGATTTGCTTCTCTCATGAGTTTTTCTTTCATTTCTCTGTCTGATTCCCACCTTAGAATCCATTTGTTTCCAAAGATAGGCGTTTTAATTGATTCAATCTCTTCAGAATTCATTTGTGCAATTAGTGTCCCATGTGGAATCAAGACTGCATTATTTTGTTCTAAAATAGATTGAGTTTTTTGATCTAAAATCTCTTTGAAATTATCTACTAAAATCAGTTCGTCAATAAATGAAAATCTCCGATAAAGCTTCTCTCGTTTCTTTTCACAAACAAGAATCGTTTTTAGACCTTCATCATTTGCACCTTTAAGAACTTGAAGTGCACAATGAGAACCAAGCGTAGCGATTGATGTCATGTTATATTTTTCATAAGTCTCTGTACTTTATGAACTATGTGTGGATGTGACGTATTGAAATATTTCATCCATCAATTCTATACTTAATTCTGATTTGATATCTTCTGGAACTACTTTTAGCACAAAATCATACATTGTTGTATTTTTTGGAATTTCTTCTCTTTCTTGCAATAATGAAAAAACCGCAACCCCATTTGAGATAACTGCTATCATTTTTTCTTTATTTGTTAGAGTCATGAATACTATGAAAAACTACAGTAATTTAATGTAAATTTAGCAGTGAAAAATTAATTACACCATCAAAATGGAGTATAGTGAATTATGATAGAAACTGAATTAGGGGATTTACGTAGAACCCACTATTCTGATGAAATTGATGCCTCTATGGATGGTATTCAGATTACCATAATGGGTTGGATTCTTACAGTTAGAGGGCATGGAAACATTAGCTTTGCTACGATTCGTGATAAAAATGGAGATATCTCAGTTGTAGCAAAAAAAGGTGATTGTCCTGATAATGTTCGTGAAAAAATCTCTGCACTAAAAGCACATTCTTCAGTTGCCATTATTGGAAAGGTGAAATCTTCTCAAAAGGCTCCAAGTGGATTCGAGATTGTTCCTGAAGAGCTAAGAGTATTTTCAGAAGTCAAAAAAATTCCTCCTTTTGAGCCTGTTGCAAAAACTGTAAAAAACATTGACACTAGATTAGAAGTAAGGCCGATTGATCTTAGACGTACAGCATTACAACATATTTTCAAAACTCGAAGTCTTGTGTTAAAATCAATTCGAGATTATTTTGGAGAACAAAAATTTACTGAAATTAATACTCCTAAAATGATTGCTACTGCAACTGAAGGTGGTGCTGCATTATTTCCAATATTTTATTACAATAAAGAAGCATTCTTGGCACAAAGTCCGCAATTGTACAAAGAACAACTTACAATGAGTTTTGAAAAAGTTTTTGAGATTGCTCCTATTTTTAGGGCCGAACCTTCTAGAACTAATCGTCACTTAGCCGAAGCCATATCAATTGATCTAGAAGAAGCATTTGTTGATTACAATGACATAATGAATAGAATTGAAGATATCCTCAAAATATCAATTAACTCTGTAACTGATTATGTAAAAAATAATTCTGGTGTTGAATTTAATGTCCCATCCATACCCGAGTCTGTTCCTAGATATTCCTATGACGAATTAATAGACAAAATGCAAAAAGCAGGTGCAAAAACTGAATGGGGAGATGATTTGTATCCTTCAAATCTTAAAAAGATTGGCCTTGAAGGGTTTTACTTTATCAAAGATTGGCCGTTAGGACCCAAACCATTTTACGTTAAAGCAAGTAAAACAAATCCAAAAATTTCTGAATCATTTGATTTGATGTTTGGTGATTTGGAATTATCTTCTGGCAGTACAAGAATTGAAAAACGAGATGAATTAGCTGAGAGAATGAAAAACAAAGGAATGAAGACTGATGCCTTTGAGTATCATCTTGGTGCATTTGATTATGGTGTTCCTCCTCACGCTGGTTGTGGAATTGGTCTTGAAAGATTAATCATGGCACTGACGGGAACAGAAAATATTAGAGATGTGACATTTTATCCTAGAGATGTTGACAGATTAACTCCGTGAACTATGGATATTTCTTCAAAAAAATTACCAATTATTCTGATAATTATATTGTTGGGAATTCTTGTAGGTCAATATCTCTATAATGATTCTAGTGGTCGAAAATTTGTAGATCCTGATACTTGCGAAATTTACTTCAAAGATCCCCAACTAAACAGTAAACGATATTTGAATGAATATGACTCAAAATGTCTGGATTTCAAAAATCTTAATCCATAAACAATTGAATTAATAATATCTATAAAATTACTCCTCCTAGATACGGAAATGGTTACTGAAGAAGAAATTGAACATGTCTCAAAATTAATGAAAATTGAAGTTGATGATCATAAAGAATACGTAGACAAGGTGCATGCAATGATTGATTATTTTGATATATTGGATTCTGCAGGTGTTGAGTATGAAGAAATCTCAATGCAAGAAATTTCAATATCTAATTTACGTAAAGATGAATATATTCCATTTAATGAAAAATTAATTGAGAAACTCAACAACTACAAAGGAACCTATGTTCGTGCACCAAAGATGTCGTGATGAATTTAAAAATTTCTGCTTTAGATTATGTACAAGAAGTACATACTGGAAATATCTCTGCTGAGGATTTTGTTGCAAGTACTATTGAGAGAATTCATAAAATTGATGGGACTTTACATGCGTTTCTATCAGTAAATGACGATGCAGTTGATCAAGCAAGAGAGATTGATAAAAAAATAAAATCTGGAAAAAAAGTTGGTTCTTGTTATGGAATGCCCATTTCTATTAAAGATAATATCTGCATTAAAGGAAGTAAGACTACATGCGCATCAAAAATGCTTGAAAATTTTGTTGCGCCTTATGATGCAACAGTAATTTCAAAACTCAAAAATGAAGATGCAGTATTTGTTGGAAAAACAAATCTTGATGAGTTTGCGATGGGGATTACAACTGAATTTAGTGCATTTGGTCCTAGCAAAAATCCTTGGAATACTGATTATGTTCCAGGAGGTTCGTCTGGAGGAAGTGCCGTTTCTGTAAGTGCCTTGGAATGTGTAGCTTCACTTGGTTCAGACACTGGTGGATCTGTCAGAAATCCAGCAAGTTTTTGTTCTGCAGTTGGTTACAAACCAACATATGGATTAATCAGCAGATATGGATTGATATCTTATGCTAACAGCATAGAACAAATTGGTCCCTTGACTAGAACTGTCAAGGATAACGCCTTTATGCTAAACGTAATTTCTGGATTAGATCCTAATGACAACACCACTATTGATAACAAAAACGAAGACTATCTATCAGGAATTGATTCTGGAATTGAAGGAAAAAAGATTGGAATAATTAAAGAGATGATGGTTGAAGGAATTAATCCATCTATCATATCTGCAACAAAAGATGCTATTTCAAAACTTGAAAGATTAGGTGCAATATGCGACGAAGTATCACTTGATATGGTAAAATATTCAGTTGCGGCATATTATACAATTACTGCCACTGAAGCAGGAAGCAATCTTGCAAGATATGACAATCTTAGATATGGTTATGACTTTCCTGTTGAGGGCTACGAGTTTAATTCTTACATCTCAAAAGCAAGAAGAAATTTTGGTCCTGAAGTTACACGTAGGATGATAATTGGCGGATTTGTTCCATCTACAGGGCATGCCGGAAAATATTTCCTCAAAGCTCTTAAAATAAAAAGCAAACTTACAAAAGAAATCAATGAGGCATTTAAAAAATATGATTTACTAATTGCCCCTACCGTTCCTGTTTTACCATTCAAAATTGGTGAAAAGATTGATGATCCTGTCTCTTTGTTTTTAGTAGATGTCAATACTGTTACTGCAAATCTTACTGGAAAACCTGCAATCTCAATTCCATTTGCAATATCAAACGGATTACCAATTGGAATGCAGTTACTAGCTAATTCTATGAATGACAAACTATTACTTCAAGCAGCGTATGCATTAGAAGACACTGTGACGTTACCGGAGATCTCAATATGACAAAAATTGGTTTAGAGATTCATTGCCAATTGACAAATCTACAAAGTAAATTATTTTGTTCATGCAAAGCCAATTATCGTGATTTTGCCATTAATGAAAATATCTGTCCTATCTGCATGGGTTTGCCAGGAAGTTTACCTAGATTGAATCAGGAGGCTGTCAAAAAAGCAATCACGATTGCAATGGCTCTAAATTGTAGTACTCCTGAAAAAATTGCGTTTTTTAGAAAAAATTACTTTTATCCAGATTTGCCAAAAAACTTCCAAATTACACAACTGAACATTTATGGTGATACTAGTATTGGTGGTTCTGGCTCTATAATGATAGGTGATAAAAAAATTCGAATTACAAGAATACAGCTAGAAGAAGACCCAGGTCGATTAATTTATGAAGGAAGTTCATCTAAAAACCAAATAACGTTAGTTGATTACAATCGTGCAGGTACTCCTTTAGTTGAAATTGTTACGGAACCTGATTTTGAAAATCCAAAACAAGTAAGAGAGTTTCTAAATATTTTATCTGATCTACTTGAAAATCTTACTGTGTCAGATCCTAGTCTAGAAGGAGCAATGAGAGCTGATGCAAATGTTTCTATTGAAGGTGGAAAGAAAGTGGAAATTAAAAACATTGGATCGTTTCATGATTTAGAAAAAGCGGTTCATTTTGAAATAACAAGACAAGAGAGTTTACATTCTCGTGACATTGAAATTATTCAAGAAACACGACACTGGGATGATAAAAGAAAGATTACTATCTCTTCTCGTTCAAAAGAAGAGGAACTTGATTATAGATATTTCTTAGAAGGTGATATTCCTTGGATAAAAATTGATTCAGCAATTCAAAGTAAATTAAAATCCCAAATGCCTGAAAGTATTAGTTCTAAAAAAGAAAGATACGTATCAAAATACAATATTCCGGGACAAGTTGCTGATGTTTTATCATCAGACAAATTCTATTCTGATTTATTTGAAGAATCACACACTGAATCAAATGCAAAAGAAATTGCAAATATCATTACTACTGATTTGATGGGATTAGTTGATACACGAGAAAAAAAAGAATCATCCAAAATCACTGCTGTTCATTTAAGAGATTTGGCTGACTTCATTCAATCTGGAAAAATTTCTAGAAATTCTGCAAAAAATGCCTTGTATGAAATTGTAAAAACTGGAAAAGATTTATCACAAATAATTTCTGAATTAGATCTTGGTAATGTTTCAGATGAATCAGAATTGATTCAAGTTATTCAAGAAGTTGTATCTGAAGAATCACAAGCAGTTGAACAAGCAAAATCTAATCCTCAGACAATAAATTATTTGGTAGGAAAAGTCATGCAAAAAACAAAAGGAAAAGCAGATCCTCAACTCACTCTGACTTTAATTAAAAAAGAGATTGGAATCTAATGGTTGAATTGTCTTTAGATGATATAGAATTTATCAAAATATTAGCTATTTCAGATGCGACGATTCTTGAAAAAGAAATGAATGGCGCTGCTAGGCATAGATTAGATAAAAAGATAGGCGTTATTTTGCGAGAATATTATCAAGAAAATACCATGTACACTGGCACTAATTGGAATGAGAAATTTAATAAATCTGGCATTAGTGTAGAACAAGGAAAATCTGCAATTGCGTGTGCAAGACGTCTAGGTATTGATATCTCATAAACAAAAAATCTTTTTACACACATCAAGTTTGTAAAAATTAAATCTTGTCTAATTTCGCATTTGTCCCATCTGAACAACAAATCAAAGAATCAAACATTTACAAATTTATGCAGAAGCATAACATTTCATCAATTGAAGAATTATCTTTAAAATCTATAAAAAATTTAGAGTGGTTTTGGGAATCTGTTGACAATGATATTGGAATCATATGGGATGCTCCTTATTCAAAAATACTTGATTCATCTAAAGGAATTGAATGGTCAAAATGGTTCATTGATGGAAAAACTAACATTTACAAATCATCAGTTGAAAAATTTGTAAAGATCAATCCTCAAAAAATTGCATTTCATTTTATATCTGAGGATGGCAAAACATCTACACTTTCTTATTCTGAATTAGATGTTAAAGTATCTAAACTTGCTAACGGCTTAAAATCACTTGGTGTAAAAAAAGGTGATGTGGTTGCAATTTACTTGCCAATGATTGAAGAAGCAATATTGGCAATTCTTGCTGCATCAAAAATTGGTGCAATACAAACTGTAATTTTTTCTGGATATAGTTCAGAATCTCTTCATATTAGATTACAAGATTGCAAAGCTAAAATTCTTTTTATTTCTGATGGATTTCATCGAAAAGGAAAAGAAATTTCTCAAAAAAGAACTGCAGAAATTGCCATCAAGGAAACTGCTATAGAAAGAATAATTGTAATTCCATACAAAAGAATTGATAATTTTGGAAGATCTGAAAATATTGTGTTTTATGACGAATTAATTTCATCACAAAATAAACAATGTACAACTGAAATTATGGATTCTGAAGATCCTCTCTTTATTTTGTATACCTCTGGAACTACTGGAAAACCTAAAGGGGTGATTCAGACACAGGGTAGTTTTTCTGTTTTTGCAGGTCATCAGGCTGCATATCTGATAGATACTCATGAAAATGACGTATTATTTTGGCCTGCTGATATAGGATGGATAACAGGGTTGGTCTGGAATATTTATGGTCTGTTGATAATGGGTGCAAGTGCAGTAATTTATGACGGGGCACTTGATTATCCAAATTTTGATAGAGTATGGAAAATATTATCAAATTACCAAGTTACAATCTTTGGAATTTCTCCAACTGCTGTTAGATTGTTTAAAAAAAATAATTTAGATCCGCTAAATTATTCTTTAGAAAAAATCAAAAACATTCCTACTACTGGTGAACCTTTAGATGAAGATTCATGGTGGTGGTTATTTGAAAAAGTTGGTAGAAAAAAAATCCCAATCATGAATTTATCTGGTGGAACTGAAATAGGAGGTGCTATGTTATCTGTTTTTCCTGGAATGAAGTTAAACCCCTCTACTGTGGGAATTCCAGTACCTGGAATGGATTTAGATGTAATAGATGATGACGGAAATTCTGTAAAAAACCAAAATGGTTATCTTGTAATAAAATCTCCTTGGCCTGCTATGACTAGAGGTTTGTTAAATGATGATTCAAGATATCTTGAAACCTATTGGTCTCAATTTGAAAACATATGGTTTCATGGTGATTATGTATATGTTGATAAAGATAATCTTTGGTATATGCGTGGAAGAACAGATGACGTAATTAATGTCTCAGGTCATCGTATGAGTACTGCAGAAATTGAACACGCCGTAATTTCTCATAAAAAAATTTCTGATGCAGCTTCAATTGCAATTCCAGATGATATAACTGGAGAAGCAATGGTAGTGTTTTTTGTATCAGAGGATCAATCTGATATTAATTTAGAAAATGAAATCTCTAATTTTATTTCTAAAAATATTGGAAAAGTCGCAAAACCAAAATATGTCTTTCAATTATCAGATTTACCAAAAACTAGAACAGGAAAAATTATGCGCCGATTATTAAAATCTAAATTGTTGGGTCAAAATCTTGGTGATTTGTCATCTCTTGAAAATCCTCAAATTTTAGATGAAATTCCAAAACTTGGTAAAGATTAGCTAACTTGTTGATACTTACTATTTCACGCTTTATTCTAAATTTTGTTCTTATGATAGTTACCAATGAGATTTGTTGTGGATCAACAGGTAGAAGATATTGAGATGCCTGAGAATCTTAAATTAAATACATTTTTACAGGAATTTCATTCTGATTGCCCTCATCCCGAATGTGGGTTTGGTTTCTACGGATTTGCCTTTGGTCAATCCCCCTTTCCTGTACCAAGATTGATTCAAGAGGCCTTAATCAAAAACGCTAACAAGGGATCATATGCTGCAGTTTCAGGAATTCCAGAATTACGTCATGCCATCTCAAAATACAACCAACATTATTTCAAAATGGATGTTGCGCCAGAACGCATCTATATTGGTCCTGGAACCAAAGAGCTAATTTTCAATCTTTTAGAAATTTTACACGGAACTGTGATTTTACCTACTCCTGCATGGTTAGGCTATCTTCCACAAATTCGATTTTTACAAAAAAATTTCCATATGCTTCCAACAGGTGTAAACAAAAAAATCTCTCCTGATGATTTAAGAAAATTAGCGTTAAGATTACATGATAGACAAAAAATTTTGATTCTAAACAATCCTCATAACCCTACTGGATTATTATACAGTCATTTAGAATTAGAAGAAATTGCAGATGTTTGTCGAGAACAAAGCATTATAGTAATCTCTGATGAGATTTATGCACAAACAACTTATGATTTTACAAAATTTGTAAGTATGGGTAAAATTTATCCTGAAGGAACATTTGTTACAAATGGGTTATCTAAATCACATGCTGCTGGCGGTTATCGATTAGGATACGTGATTTTCCCACAACATGCTGTAGATCTAAAAGGACAATTCAAGAAAATTCTTGCAACTGAATATACTGCAGTGTCTACTCCAATTCAACATGCAGCTGTTACTGGATTTGAAATAAGTAAAGAGATAGACGAATATTTTACTATTACACGAAGCATTCATCAAATTATGAGTGAATACACTCATCAAACATTATCTGCTATCGAAGGAGTAAAAACAACAAAACCTGATGCTACATTTTATCTTTTAGCAGATTTTAATGAACTTTCAGATGTTCTACAAAAAGTAAAGATAGATACGTCTCAAAAACTATCTGAATCTTTGATTGTTCATCCATATCATACTTCAATTGTAGGCGGTGATAGCCTTGTTTTGGAACGAACTGATTTTAGTGCAAGAATTGCATATGTTGATTATGATGGATTACAAGTTTATCAGAATTACATTGATCATAAACCAAAATCTAGTTCTGAAAGAATTGAATTTGTAAAAAATAATGCACCAAAGATTGTTGCAGGAGTTGAAATGATTGAAAAATTCTTTGAAAATATCAAAAAAGACACATTGTATAATTTACAAACTCAAACACACTCTATGATTACTCCAAACTAATCTAATTTTGATTTAATTTTTTCATATTCTTCTAATGTTATTTCTCCTTTGACCAGTCTTGTCTGAAGGATTTCTTTAGGATTTGTTCCTATAATTGGACGAATAATTTTTTTTCTTAATGTGTCTCTGTTAATAGAAATTTGTTTGGAGTTACTATCTACCTGTCTTTTAACTCCGTAAACTGCTCCAAATAATATGCCTAATCCTGCAATAGCTAGTAAAATTTGTGCAGTTTCTGGATTGTTCTTTGATTGTTTAATTGGTTCTACAATAGATGATGCTTGTGCCTCAGGAATAATCTTATCTTCAATTACCTCTTCAACAGTGGCTTTAATTTCTTTATCTTCACCTGTATAACCGACTGCTTCTTTAATAGTTAATCCAGGATAATTTCTATCAAACCAAGATTTATAAGATTTTTCATTGTAATACCTATCAATATAATATCTAGGATCTTTACTTTTGTCAACAAAATCTACAATTGCAGTTGTTTTTTGTATTTTTGATTCCATTTGAGATTTATTTATGACATTTTCTTTTTCTATAATCAATTCTTCATTCATCTTAGATGATTCTACAAATGTATTTTCAGTTTTTTCTTTGTAAAGAATTATTGGTTCTCCATAAATAGATATTCCAAAATTTGTAGTAATTCCCTGCGTCATGTTAAGAATAAATCCAGTTGCATTATAGATTCCATGTTCAGAAAATTTGTCAGTAATTTTTATTGTTTTTTCAAATGAATCATCATAATTAATTAATGCCTGTGTCAGCATAACAAATTCATCATTTAGATCACGTATTACGATTGTTACTAATCCTCTGTCTCCTGGTTCAACAGTGCCTAAAAATTTTATTTGATCTCCCACATAAAATAACTCGTTATCTGTTTGAAGACTTTTAACTTCCGCAAATGCTGGTGTAATCGCTGTTAGCATTAATAGTATTGTCAATCCAAACGAATAAGATCTATAATCATTCTTATTCATTAAAACCCGATAGAGTTTTTTTGATTTAAGAACAGCGTAGTATTCATCTAGTTTTTTTGTACGTAAAAGTTAAATGTATAATTATTTTTTTACTTTGATTCATTCTTAACTGACAATTTGACTGATTTTTTTGGAATTTTGAAAAAGAATGTTGTTTGAACTTTTTCTTTGCTTTTTACCCAAATTACTCCTCCTAATCCTTCAATGATCCCTTTACATATTGCCAAACCTAAACCACTTCCACTTCTTTTTCTACTCATTGAGGTATCAATTTGATAAAATTTCTTGAATATTTCCTTTTGATTTTCATCTGACATTCCAATACCATTATCTTGAACAAAAAATTCTACATAATCTGATTTATCTTTTGCACCAATTGTTATTTTTCCAGTGTTTGGAGAAACAAAATCAATTGCGTTTTTGATCAAATTCGAAAATACTTGATTGATTCTATCTTTATCACTAGAAATGTGCATGTTTTGTTCTAATTCTAGATTTAATTGTATATTTTTTTCATTTGTAGTTGGGTTGAATTCTTTGATTATTCCATGTAATAAATCTGAAATGTCAATATCTTCTTTGTTGAAATCTAGTTTTCCTAAATCTAATTTTTGGGTAGTTAAAATATCTCCAACCAGTCTTTGTAGTTTGATTGTTGACGTGTAAATTTCATTAACTGCTTCTGTTTGTTGCTCATTTAATTTTCCCAACAATTCTTCTTTTTTTAACATTTGAATGTAACCTAAAATTGGAACTAATGGTGTTTTTAATTCATGAGATACCATTGATGAAAATTCTACTTTTTTTCTATCCATGGCTTTGAGTTTTTCAACATATTCATTTTGAACATCAATTATTTGTTCAACTTTTTCTCCCATACTCTCAAAATTTTCATTTAATTCAAAAATTTCTTTTATGTTTGTTTTTATTTGATTTTTATTTGACATTTTATTTGTTTTTGAAAAATCTGTCATATTTTTTGCAAGTTTTTCAATTGGTTTTGTTATGCTTCTTGAAATGTACACAGTTGATAATAACGTACCTGTAGCTACAAAAATTGAAAATATTAACAAAACCATTCCAGTTGATTTGTCAACTGATGTTAGATAATTTACAAGTCCCATGTAAAATATAATAAAACTTGATACTCCAGATACCAAAAACAAAGTATGTTTTATTGGAAGCATTCGAAAAACTCCTTTTGATTTTAGGAATTTGCAGTTTCAATCAGTTTTGATAGTAACACATCAATGTCAATAGGTTTGAGAATATACGAAGTAATTCCTCTATCAACTAATCCATCTAATTCTTCTTGTGTAATTGTTGATGCAGTAAATACTATAATTTTATGATCTCTTAGCATGTTATTTTCTTCTAAATCTTTGATTACCGCATATCCATCAAATTCAGGCATAGCCAAATCCAACAAGATCACATCATGTTTATTTTCTTTTATGAGATCTAAGCCTTCTTTTCCCTCATTTGCTATAGTGCATTTATGTTCTTTTAGCTCTAGGAATGTACTGAGCATTTTTGTAATCTGTTCATTATCATCTATTATCAAAACTTGCAAACTTTTTGTTTCCTCTTTTTGCTTACTTTTTTTGTCAGTTTTACTCATTTTCTAATTTCTCCATTGTTTGTTAATAATTGAAAATTTTCTTGTAAATAGTTTAAAATCAGTTTCTCTTGTTCGATTTCTCTTAATCTATGCTCATACGTAATTTCAGAACCTAAGATTGATTCTGCATCTGTCTCATCAACATGATGAGATTTTTTCCACATCAAACTAAACAATGATCTTAATGTTGTTACAAATGCTTTGGAATCAGTCCATACTGCAAGCATTTCTTTTACTTCTTTATTACTAATAAAGAAAATTACTTCATTATCGTCTTTTATGATGAAACAGAAATCTTCTCTATTTTTATCATCAATTTTTTTAATTTTTTTCGGTGGGGCATCTTCAAAAATATGTGGCATATTACTTGTTCTATCAGTTAAGATTTTAAGATCTGATTTTGTTTTATTTAATAATTCTGTAAATTCAGTAAAATAGAATTTTTTAAAATCTTTTTCAGTACCTAAAACTAGGATGTTTTCTTTGGATTCTTTAATCATTTGTTCTAGTTTAACTAGAATTGAATTTCTTCCCTGAAGGGATTGGAATTTATTATTTTGATCTTCGTTCTTATTTTGTCCGTATTTTGGAATAATATTCCATAATTTGATGATACTGTCTTTTCCAGCATCTAATTCATTGATTCTGTTTTTCTCATTATTTATCAAAATTTTCAATGATTCTTCGATTCCTACTGCGTTGAACTTTGTTGGTTTTCCAAACACTGAAAAAATGATTCCTTTTTGTTGAAGGGTTGATAATAAATGATATGTCTCTGTTCTTGGAATTTTCAAGGCTTTTGATATTTCTGATGCTGTTTTAATTCCGATTTTACTCAAAAATAAGTACACTTTTGCTTGATTTGGGGTTAAATCATATTTGACAAGCATGCGATTAAGTTCATTAATTGGGTTTTCGGTATCAAACATCTCTTCTTCTATAGATTCAATTACTGTCATACAGAATTGTTACATTCAATTGTAACATAAGCGAGTGTATGTTATAATGAATTACAGATCGTGTTTTGAGTGTTACATGCCAAGAATTCTATTTAGGATAATGTCCCCATAAAATAATTGGATGACAAATCCGCCTGTAATTAGCAGTAAATAGGGTATGCCAGGCGTAATCCATGTGTTTGGGTTTGTACAAAATTCTTGGTTTTCTGCGTGGTGAAATGCTAGATCCAATTTCTTCTTGCCATTTTCCAATTTTTCTATCGCGAATCCAAATTTTGGGTTTTTTGCTTTATATCCCATAATTATTGCTGCCATCTTCTTTGCAAAACTCTCCTCAAATCCTTCAAAAATATGCTCACCTTTAATTTGTGCAGTTACATTTCTAGCGATATTGATTAAAAATGGAATTACAAATAATATTGCAGCATTTGAAAGTGTTGTAAAAGGTGTTACATAATTTTCACTTATTGTTGTCATTGGGGCAACCACTGCTAATGCTATCAACGCAAATGCATCTGCTCCTCCAAAAAGACCTATTCTCCATATTAGTATTACAAAAGGTGCTATGATTAATGCAAATCCAATTGTTAATAAATTTGAGATTAATTCAGTGCTTAAAAATACAAGTAAAAATCCAACTCCTCCAAATCCTATCCAATAATAATCATGAATTTCTCTTTTCCAAATGTCTATGATTGAACCAACAATTAACATAATTAGTGCCAGTCCTATTCCAATTATGTCATAATTTGTTAAAGATTCAATCATGTATATTCGAACTTGTTGTTTAATGTATTTGAAATATTTTAAGAAAACTATCCCATATTTTTTCTAAATTGTTTTTATGAGTGTTATCGATCTCTAATGTCTGAAATTTTTTCTTTAATTTCTTCAATTTTATCTCCTATAGGAATCCTTTCTGTAATAATATCAAGCTTATCCATACGTTTCAAAAAGAATAACACAGCTCCTATTGCAACTGGAATAATGATCAAAATCATAGTATTGATATCTATTGGCAATCCTAATTCGGATGTTGGCTCTTCCACCTCTGTAATTATCTCTTCTATAGGCATATTGAGTATGTTTGCAGTTTTTGATAATTCAGCAGAGCTTAAGCCATTTCCTGAAACTGTTGCTGAAATTACTACTTTATCTTTATCATTAGCAATTACATTCATGATTGCTATGCCCTTTGAATTTGTAACATCATCAAATTGAATCACTTCTCCTCCATCTACATTCCATTCTACATTAAATCTATCAAGTGCGGTTGAAATCTCTGGTATGCTTACTGATAATTTAGCTTCAATTCGCTCATTCCAATTCATCGTTCCTCCTAAATCTAATGAAAGAATAGGAGTAATATCTACAACATTAATGTCATATTTTGATAAAGCAAAGTCTTCGGAAAGTAATGCAAGTTCAATTTTACCTTCATCTATTGTTTCAAATTCAAATGTTGTAAAATAATTTCCTTTTTTTATTGTTATTTCTGGAGCAGTTTTTAAAATTTCTTCATCATTTGAAACAAGTGTAATTGTTATGTCTTTTTTTGCATAAACTGGATTTTCACCAGAATCTAATAGTTGAACAGTAGCTAAAGTCTTAGAATTTGCTAGAATATTTTTTGGAAACGATAGATGAATTTTTGCAGGATCTGTAGTGTGGCTAACAATGCTTGTAGTACTATCTAATCCACTAACTTGAGATGATATTGTTGTGGTTCCAACTTTATTTGATATCATATCTGTCAATGCATATGGTTGATTTTGTTTGATTGTTACAGAATCTGTTTTAACAAATTCATTTGCAGAAAAAGTTAACACATCATCTTCAATAAATTGTGTAACCCCTAGTCTTGGATCTTTTTCATCTTCATCTGTTGTGGTGCTTGTATTTTCTGTATCTTCAACTTCATTCAAATATCCTAATACAGGGAATTGTTTTTCTGCCAAAATCATTGGCACTAATGGTTCAACTACTAATACAAGATCATCTTTGATAGGTCCTATTGGATCTGCTTGTACTGTTTTTACTCCTTCATTATCTGTGATGTAAAAACTCATCGAGTTATCAGGTTTTATTGTACCTGTTTGGCCAAAAACAATTACTGCGTTTTCTCCTTTCTTCATTAGTGGGTCTATTGGATTTACTGTGTCTAGTTCAGATGACGAAAAGACAACTTTATGATCATCAGTGGCTTGAACAGGAACAGTTACGGTGACCATTTGTCTGTTCGTTGTACCTTGTGTAGATCCTCCTGTTTGTCTTGACACTGTAATGTCTGTTTCATAGTATGTAACAGCAATGATCTCTTGTTTTCCAGTAGTTAAAAATGGCAAAACTTTAGTTACTGACGGACCATTCCCTTCTAATGCTCCTATCTCATCATGATGTACTATAAATGAATCGCCACTTGTTACAAAGTTCTCAGCTGAAATGAACATATTGTATGTTTGTTGAAAATTGGCAGTAAAATCTGCAAGATTGGGTCTTGGAGTAAATTCTGTAAACGTTGAATAACTTCCCTTTTTAATAATTAAATCATTTTTGTCAAATGACACCTCATCAAAATCATTACTAGTATTAATTGAGCTATCTAAATTTTCAACACCCAATTTAAGATGGATATCTTCTTCAGCTAAAATAGGAATGCCATCATTATCTAATAATTGTACGACTGCGATTCCTGTACTTGGACTAAAACTGTTGAAATTTTCAGGAAATATACTTAGCTGAAGTTTTGATGGTTTTTTACTTTCTAGTATATTTACAATGTTGCTAATTTTTTTCATACCCTCTGTCTCTGCAAAAATTATTGCATCTCCTGAACCTACAATTTCAAATTCTGTAATAGCATAATATTCTCCACTAGTAATTGTCACATTTGGATTTTTTAGTTTTATGACGTCTTTGTTTGGAGTATCTAGATTTATTGTAATATCTTCTGATGCAATAACTGGTAATCCTCCTGTTGTTGCCAATTCCAATGCAACATATCCATATTTAGGACCATCAATAGGAAACTCTTCAGGAGTAATTTTCATTAATATTTGTGAAGGATAATTATTGTTATTGAAAACTTGTAACGAAATTTCTTTAGATGAAAAACCATGAGCTGCTAATGCTATGTTCACAATTCCTGGCGTTCCTGCTTTGATCAATACATTTTTTGTGAATTTATCATTGCCTTCTTCTACCCCTAAAATTTGGATTATGGAATTATCTGAACTTACTACTTTAAGATCTTCAATCTCTTTTGGTACCATCAAATCATTTGATTTGACAAAAATCTGTAACGTTCCTTCGGTATTCTCAAGTAATTTTTCGGGATGGAGTTGATATCCAAATTCTGATGTAGTCTGAGCATGTATAGGTATGAAAAATATACTAGAAATAATCCCTAATATCAAAAAAATGGTTTTCAACTTAGAACATTTTGATAGATTTTTGATATATTATACAGTGTGAAATATCATGATACACACAATTATCCGAATATTGACGCGACACTAAATATTTTTAATTGTATTATGATTATTGCTCCAATTGAAACAGCTACTAATAACGCTGAATACATAAATCCTCCTGAATATGCACCTGTAGTGATTTTCCCTAAAAATAATCCTGATATCCATGCTTGAACTAGAATTGCAATTCCTAATAACTGAAATCTGGTTTCTGCATCTGATTCTAGCAATGTTCTTTTTGCTTCCTCTGTTTCAAGATCTGCCCCTAAACTTGTTAAAGATTCAATGACCAGTAATGTTGTGAATCCTGTAATAGCAATTAGCATAAATCCTACCATTACAAATGGCTTTAGTTTTTCTCTTTTTGTTTTTTCAATGGTTCTCATTTTTTCTGCAACTCCTGCTAATGTGTTGAGCGTATTGACATTTCCGCCTCCTGCAGAAATAATCTCAAACAAAACTTTGAAATTAATTAAAATTTGAAAATCGTTTGTTTCTTTTTTAATGAATTCAAAAATATCATCTAATGTCATTCCCCATTGAAGTTTATTTGAAATTCCATTTGCAACTCTGTTAAATAATCCAAAATCTTTTCTTTTTGTTGTTCTTATAACACATTTTTCAGGACCTAGTCCTGCTTTTCGTGCTTCTGCCACGTTTCTCATTATTTGTGCTGTTGCATTTTCTGCATCAAGGGAGAATTGATATTTATTTTTAAAATTTAATGCAGGCCAGATTGCTGCAGCAATCAATGCTGCCCCTAAAACATATAGATTGTACCCTGGCAGCAAATCCAATGTTATTACTGCCACTGCAGCTAAAACTCCGGGGGTTCCAAACATTAAGATTTTTTTCCAATCTAATTCCTTGAGCTTGGCTTTGTTTAATTTATGTGCAATAACTGAAAACAATATTGAAACTATTGGTGGCATAATTATTACCATATAGAGAGGATCAAATTCTCCTTCTATTGGTGCTTCACCTACCCCTCCTGTAGAGGTGGCAGTGACTATGATGTATACTGCTAAAACAACTATCTGCATAGTCATGTATGTTTCAATTACTGTCTCAATTTTTTTTGCTAATTCTTCCTGTTGAACTTCATACATTTCAAAGGATGCATCCATTTTTGATTTAAGAAAATTTACGACATCGCCTCCACTTTGAATAGCTGATACCCATCCACTAAGAAATTCTCCAAAATTTGATCCCTTTTCTTTAGTTTCAGACATTACAAACAATGGATCCTTTCCTAAAATATCTATTTTTTTTAAAATCTTTAGTGATTCCAATCTTACATTTGGTAGTAGTTCTAAATCTTTGATTTTTATAAAAATTGTATATGGTCCAAAACCACTAGTTGCCAACAATGTTACTATTGTCATAAAAAATGGCAATTCTCTGTCTATCTTTTTATTGAATTTCTTCTTCTGATCTTTTGCTTCATATTTTTTTAAAAATGACATGGCTTAAACACCATATTCTATTTTTTTTAATAATGGTTCAGGATCTCGATAATATTTTCCAATTGTTTGTGCTACTTTGTCATAACTTCTAATTCCTCTCTGAACAAGCCATTTTAGAACAATTTTTCTTTTTTCAAGTTCTTCAAAAATCTCATCTGAGCTTCTGCCTGTTTGTTCTGCAATTCTTTGTAGCATTTCACTATTTTCTAACTCTGGATTAAAATAATCTGATTTTGGATCCCACTTGAAAGCATTATGATAAGAATCTGCAGTTTTAATTTCTTGTATTGTTATGGCTTTTCTAGTACTTTTTCCATCTTTACCTTTAACTCTTTTAATGACGATTGCGCAATTCATTAGTGCCATATATGACGCTGGAATATCCATTGGTTTTTGTTGCAATCTTTTACTTGCTGATTCTAAACTATCTGCGTGCATTGTACATAACCCTCCGTGTCCAGTAGCCATTGCCTGAAACATTACATATGCCTCAGAACCTCTAATTTCTCCTACTACAATATAGTCCGGTCTGTGTCTTACTCCTGACTTTATCAAATCATATAATCCAATCTCTCCTTCGCCACTATTCCCAAATCCTACTCTTGAAACTAAACTAAACCAATTTTCATGTTTGATATTGATTTCAGCTACATCTTCTACAGAAAAAATCTTAAAATCTGGATCTACTAATCCTGTAATTGCATTTAAAATCGTGGTCTTTCCACTTCCTGTTGAACCGATGACCATTATAGACATCTTTGATTCCATTAGCAACCACAGATAAGCTGCAATATCAACACTAATTGTTCCAAATGAAATTAAATCTATTACTGAATATGGGTCTTCTTTGAATTTTCTAATTGTGAAACTAGTTCCTTTTGGTGTGACTTCTTTTTGGTATAGTACTGAAATTCTATGATTTCCTTGTAATGCTAAATCTGAAATTGGGAATGCAGAGCTGATATGTTTTCCTGCTCTAAAAACAACCCTTGATACAAATGAGTTTAATTTTTCATCTTCAAATGATATGTTGCATGGAATGCTGTCATATTTTCTATGCCAAACATAAATTGGTGTATTGATGCCACTACAACTCACGTCTTCAATGTTTGGATCATGCATGATAGAATCAATATTTCCAAATCCATCAATATCTCTTTCAAGATAATATTTTACTTTCTCAATACTAGCAAGAGGATGTTCTTGAAACAATTTTTCATTTTCTTTGAGAACTTTATTTACAAATGACATGAATCCAAAATCTTTTTCGATATTTTCGGGAGAGTCAAGATTTTCTTCAATTAATCGATATAGTTGATTGTAAATTATTTTTTCAGATTGGTTAAGTTTGATTTCATCGATTTGATAAGATATGCTTCCTGTATTTTGATCTTGTATGATGTTTGCATAACTAAATGGTGCTTTTAGTGAATACTTTTCTATTAGTTTTGTTCCTTTTGGTGTTTCATGGCTTAATTCACTTAGAAATTCACTTTTAAGAAAAGTTTCTAACCCTTGCTCTTCCTTTTTTTTGCCCATAATATCCATTAATCAATTTTAATTTTTTAGTTATATTGAACAGTATGAAACATTGCAATACACACAATTTCAAAGTAATAGTGTTGATACTTGAAAAAGATTTTATGGATAAGTTTAAAAAAATCCTCTTATCCTAGGATTTTCCTGCTACTGTTATGCTCTGAGGGGCTCCTGCTTTACCTGCAAATATGTTGACACTTGTACTTACACCAGAGTCAAGTGATGTAATTGTACCATTAGTCAATTTGAAGTAAATTATTGCAGATTGACCTGGTGTTAGAGCAACTGGACCTGAGGCTGCATTTGCACATACTGCAGTTTCGCCTCCTGCTCCATCTAGATCTGATTGAACCGATGTTGCAGGAACATATGTTGTATCCAGACAATCCTCATCAGGATCTTCTTCAAGTAGATTTCCTGATGTGCCACTCCATCCAGTGTGATTTAGAGCAAGTTGAAACAGATTAGATGATACATCAGTATCTGGATACCATTGAGTAAATGGAATATCTGAACCTCTTATTTGGATCTTGTCTACTGAAACAACCTTATCTCCTGTATTTCTAACACCTGCTGCTCCCCAAGCTAAGCCTTCAGTTGCAGTAGTATGTACCCACACTTTTGTTCCTGAAACTGAAATTGCTTCTGTCTGTGTACCTCCTTGAAAAAGACTGGTACCATACAAAACAACTCCTGAACCAAGAACAATGGATGACACCAAAATGATGACAGTTGTAAGTACTGTGCTGATTGCACGTTTTTTGCTTAGTTTGGTTTTCATTTTATTGATTTTTTTATTAATTAATAGAATATCTAGTCGCGTATGTAATTTTTTTGAATTACAGAGTAAATACAATTTATGTGATAGTATGCTATTTTTCACCTTGGTTGAAAATGATCTTATTTTTTTATGTACCTTCTATGACAGTACTTAAAGGCCCGCCTGCTTTATTTGCAAATACTCCTAGAGTGGTAGATACTCCAGAATCCAATGAAGTAACTGTACCATTAGTCAATTTGAAGTAAATTATTGCAGATTGACCTGGTGTTAGAGCAACTGGACCTGAGGCTGCATTTGCACATACTGCAGTTTCGCCTCCTGCTCCATCTAGATCTGATTGAACCGATGTTGCAGGAACATATGTTGTATCCAGACAATCCTCATCAGGATCTTCTTCAAGTAGATTTCCTGATGTGCCACTCCATCCAGTGTGATTTAGAGCAAGTTGAAACAGATTAGATGATACATCAGTATCTGGATACCATTGAGTAAATGGAATATCTGAACCTCTTATTTGGATCTTGTCTACTGAAACAACCTTATCTCCTGTATTTCTAACACCTGCTGCTCCCCAAGCTAAGCCTTCAGTTGCAGTAGTATGTACCCACACTTTTGTTCCTGAAACTGAAATTGCTTCTGTCTGTGTACCTCCTTGAAAAAGACTGGTACCATACAAAACAACTCCTGAACCAAGAACAATGGATGACACCAAAATGATGACAGTTGTAAGTACTGTGCTGATTGCACGTTTTTTGCTTAGTTTACCATTCATGTATTATGTTATGATTTTATTAAAAAATTATATAAACTAAAAGGGAATGTTCCACTATCTGGAATTTATCGATTCAGTCATTTTACAAAAAGACAATATTTTTCAAATTATAAATCATCTCCAGCCATGATTGTATAAGCATTTAGAAACTTTGCAACTGTTTTTCTTAATCCTTCATATGGCATACACATAGAATAAATTTTTGTAACTCCTTGTGGTATACCTATTGCAATTACACTGATTCCTGCTTTTCTTGCATCTGCAATTGCTTCTTTCATCTTTTCATCTGCATCTGCAGTACCCAGAGCTTGTCCATCAGTAATTAAAAAGATGTATCTTCGTTCAATGTTTTCTCTAATTAAAATTCTAGAACATAATTTTATGGCATCTGCAATAAAGGATAATCCTTTAATCTCTATTCCACCAATTCGTGATTTAGAGTTCTGATCATACTGCTCATAATGATCTTTTACTATTGTAAAATTATTATTAAAAGTAAAAAATCCCCATTTTCCATTTTTTGTATTAACTTCGTTTGCTGCCTCCCCAAGACATATAGCGAATTTTTTCATTTCATCAAATTTTAATCTCATACTACTGCTTGTGTCTACAACAATTGCCCATTCTTCTTCAATTCTTCTATAATCGTCTTGTTCAAAAATTTGGATATTGTCATTTTGAGATGCAACCCTCTGAATTGCCAATTGCATATTTAGCATACCCATGTCTTCGACCATTCCTTCCTCCATGACATTAGGGGTCATTTTCATCTGTGATGACATTTTCTTCAAAAACAAGTGGGTTGCATTTTTTAATCTAAGATATTCTCCGATATTTTCTGGAGCAAAATCTATCCTGTCAAATTCTAAATCTTCGGTAATTCCGCCGTATTTTTTCTTTACTTTATCTCGACGTTTTAGTTGTTCAAACCACACCTCTCCAAATCTCTCAATCGTGCTTTGAAATCTTCCCTCTGTTTTAATTGAAATATTTTGATGCCATTTTTCAATTTTTTTAGGATGTGCAAAATGATCTGCAAATGGAAGTCTTTGATCAGATAGGATATTGGAAGATTCGTAAATAATATCTGCAATCTCTGTAATTTTTTCTCCATCATCAGGATCTAAACTCAGAATTTTCTTTTTAATTTCTTCTCGCTTATTTTTTATGTCTTTGACAAATTTTTCAGCAAAGATTTTTTTTGAATGTTTCTTTTGATCTTCTAGTTCTTTCTTTTCATTAATTATGTTAAAAAAATTTTCAATTTTTACTATTTCTGAATAGTATTCAGGAAATTCATTTCTTAAAAATTCATTTACTCGTACATCTTCTATAAACTCAAATGTTTCAAATGCCCGTTTCTTGTTTTTCCCCTCCATCCATTTTTTGTATTTTTTATAATCTGTAACTTTTGCATGCCCAGCTGCATGGCAAACAGATGCAAGAAATAATGCGAAAATTGTTTCTTGTGATGTCTCTAGGCTTGAAAATGCACATCCTTGAATGACTTGAAGTCCTTGCACATGTTTTGGCATTGGCAAATAAACTGTCATTATTGGTTCATAATCGATTCTCGGAAAATGAATATGATCAAAAAAGAACGTGTCAATATCTGTTGGTTTTTTCTCACAAATATCAAAGAATATTTGATGAGCTATATCTTGTATAGTGTCTTTCATTTACTTTACACCTGTTTTTTTCTTGCTGCTGCCTGGCTTTCTAACACTTTTTTGATGATGTGTCTAACTTCATCCTGAATTTCTGGATCATCACTAGTCATTGGAACTAAAGTTTCATTTCCTCCATCTGCAATAGATGCTCCATCTGAACATATCTTTGCCCAATTAACTAAATCTCCTATAGATGGACCATAAGGAAGATCTCCCATCTTGTATTCCTGTCTTAGCTTAGCGCCGATTTTTACAATACTTTCTGCATCCATCATTGAGATTTCACCTCTTTCTGCAATCATCTCAATTTCTTTATCGTCAATGTCATCTCCAACACTCATGTAATCAAAGTTCAACCAAACACTCATTCTTCTTCTCATAGCAGCGTTGATTGGCTTTGTACCTGCAAATTCTGATGAAACAGGGTTCATACTAATTATCATGTATGCATGTTTGTGTCTGTGAATAATTTCGCTATCTTTTTCAGTTAATACCATGTGTCCTCTTTGGTCCAACAAAGGGTTTAGTTTTGTTGCAACATCTTGCTTCATCATATTTGCCTCATCCAGATATAATATTCCTCCTTTTCTACACCATCCAGTAATTAATCCATCAATCCAATTCTCTTTTCCTAATCCCACATATCTACCGAAAAGATCAAAAACAGATGTTGCTAAACCACAGTTAATTTCCCACATAGGTAATCCTGCAAGCTCTGCAACAAGATATACAATGTGTGTCTTTCCAGTTCCACTTGGACCAATTAGTGCGCACTGTTTGAAAAATTTTAGTGCTCTTCCAATTCTTTCAACATAATGCTCCCCATTATCCAAGAATGCTGGCGTATCTTTTGGAATCATTTCATTCATTTCTTCAGGAAATATCATATCTGAAGAATCCATGTATTTCTTAAAATCATACATCTTTGATAATTTGTGGGTATCTTTTTTGATCTTTGAAATAGATACTGAAAGATTTACTTTATCTGAGTGAATTTTTGATCTATTGGTAGATGAAATTAACTTATTTTTTTGCTCCAACTATGCCTACATACATTAAGATATACTTAATGCTGTTATGTGTGTGTAGATATTACATACACATTGTTTAATGAATAATTTTCACAGATTTATCCAAGTTGAAAGCACAGATAGACCTTAGTTCCGTATCTATGAGTAAAAACGACCCCAAAATCAACAAACTAGACAAATATGATGTTGAAGCAAATATTGAAGAGATCGATAACAGCGATGAACAATCTGTATTCAAGTATGGGTTTACGGCACTATCCAATCCAAAAAACGTTCGACTATCAATTGAAGGAATTGCCAATATTTATGGTGATTCTGTAGAACGAGAAGAACTCTTAAACAAAGATGAAAACGACGTTCCTAAAATTCTAACCATTATATATCAAGAACTTTTTCCAACATTTTTCCTACTTTCAAAAAATCTTAACGTCTCTTGCCCTCCCCATCAAATAGGAACAATGGGCACAGGATTGGAAAAAAATACTGAAATGTCTGATGAAGATGAGACAACTGAAAGTGAAACTCTCCAAGAAGTACCAATGGAGTCAGAAACTCAAAACAATTCTGAAGAACAAGAATTAGAGAATCCTGATATGGCGCAGCCTACGGTGTAAGTTTAACATCTTACATACTAGTAATAATACAGTAAATTTTCATGAATTTTGTTATTGCGCAATAGATTCAGTAAAGGCCTTAGCCAAACTAGGGTCAAAAATAGACGAGGAATAAGTAATGTAGTTACAAGTGGGATTCTTTTGTCTGCAATCAGCATTATTGGGGTAATGATGCTTGGCTGGTCAAATTCTAGTATTTTAGAGCAAAAACAAGAAATTGAAACCGTGTTCAACACTAACATAAATAAAATTAATGAAGAGTTGATTTTTGAAAATGTTTGGTTTGCAACAACCCCTTCTCCTAACCACCTTAATGTGACCTTGGCTAACACTGGAGTTTTGGGATTAAACGTAACTGAAATTCATGTTACAAATACTACTGGGACTAACAATACTACGTTTATCAACTATCTCACAGATGGCGGTATCCAGAAAGCTAATTCGTTTTCTGTAAATGCCACATATGCATGGCAATCAGGGGATGAACTTGACATTCTTGTTTTGACTGACCGTGGAAATCAATTTATTACTCAGGTGATAGCACCATGAAATCTCACAGGGCTCTGAGTTCTATAGTTGGAACTGTATTTCTAGTTGCCATAGTAATTAGTGCATTATCTTATGTCTCTTATAGTCTTGATACAATGGGAAATTATTCTGAATTGTTAATTTCTGAAGAATCACGATTAAATGAAAAAAAACAAGAAGTGTTTGAGGTACAATCTATTACTAATAATTCTGCAAGCAAGCTTGATGGAGTTATAAAAAACACCGGAGAAATTCCAGTAAAATTAACAACATTATGGATTGATGAGCAAGGAGTCAATGATGTTGTTCAAAAATTTACTCTAGATTCAGCCATATCTCCTGGAAATTCAGTTAATCTCATTAATTTAGTAGATTATACTATTGATCCTGCCAAAGGATATAACATGAAAGTTGTATCATCAAGAGGCGAAGTTAACTCATTTTATGTGAATTCTCCAAATCAGCAACCACTTGATTTACGACTTGACAGCCTACCTAAAACGATACCTGATGAATTTGAATCAACATTACTCCTTTCTGTTCGTAATAACATGACAAATGATAACTTGTTAATGAATCTCAAACCAGTTGATCCGCTAACGATTGTTCCAAATGATGTCAATACCATAGTTACTAAAGTAGATGGCCCTATCCCTGCTTCTTATCCTTCATTAAAACCTGGAGAAACTGCTGTCTTTAAATGGACATACACTGTAAAGGGAGATACAGATGATTATGCAGAATTTACTGCACAGTTAGAAAATGGATTTGCAGGCAATACTGCAACAGATAGAATTACAATCGGAGAGATAAAACTTGCAACAGATGCAGTAACATCATTTTCTTCTCAGGGATTTAATCCATTGTCCTCATCAACCCAAGATTTGATTTTACATCAAGAAAACTTACTTGCCCCATTAAGTTCGGCTTATCAAATGGATCAAAAACTAGCCGATGCTGCCGGAACAAGCTTGTCAATTAAAACAACTAGTCCTGATTTTTACACAAACAATGGAACTGCAGTTGAGATTTCGCCCGGAAAGTGGAATGCCACTCTTACTTATATGAGCGCAGCATTTCCTGATAGTTTGGCTACCTCAATGGATGCTAAGGGTGGAATAATCTTACATTTTGATGACGGTGGTGCAGGCATTGACGGAAATGAGGATAATTCTTTTAATTGTGTGAGCGACACAGGAAAAGCTAAATTTGCGCAATATCAAGGTGGAATGTCAGTGTCTAATTGGAATCAATTCGGTGGACCACAAGGTTCGGGAAGCTATTCCTTTGATGGAGTTGATGACTTTTTCAGTGTAGAACGAGCAAAATGTAATGAGGTAAAAAAGGATTTAGCGACAATAGCTGGTTGGTTCAAAGCCAGTTCAAGTGGTTCTGGTAATGATTACATCTACTATGCAGGAAAGGATAATGGTGCTACAGCTGCTGATCGTTTTTCAGTTAAAATAGATAGCAGTAATAATGTTGTATTTGAGTTTGAAACAGATGACGATACAGCACTATTATGTGCCTCTTCTGGAACTAACTACCGAGATAATTCTTGGCATCATTTTGTAGGAGTAAGGGATGCTGACTATAGTTGTAAGTTGTATCTTGATGGAAATACAACTCCTGCAGCTACTGATACTAATTCTGGTGGAGTTAAAGAAATTAAATTAGATAAACATCCTCTTATTGGGGCCAGATTGACCCAAAAAGACATTCCTAGTGGCGGAGATTTTTTCCAAGGGTCTTTGGATGACATAATGTACTGGCAAAATTATGCTTTGAGTGCAACAGAAGTATCTGATTTATACAATACTAATTATGGCAATGCAGCTCATACAATCACATTTACTTATTCCAGAACTGATCCTGATGGAGTTAATCTTGGAACCATAACAAATGATATTGCATATCCTATGAACTTTTCAGACGGTAAAAGAGATGGCAAATTTTTAAAATCATTCAATTATACTAGTTTATTACCCCTAACGACAATAGGTGCCCAAGAGAGACTGAAATTTGAAATGCTTTATGTTGATTTTGTAGAAGCACTCCAGATGACATTACGAATAGACGACAACTCGTTAACTACTAATCCGCAGAACTCTGCTATTGATTTACCTCCAACGAATGCTACTTTTCAGCCGTTTCAAATATATGATAACAATTCAGAGTTAACAGCCAGCGTTGTAAGTAATGGTCCATTTGGATCGTGGATTACAAAAGGAGGTACGCGAGCCATCTTTAATGATACTGCTTCTGATCTTTCTTATGGTGCGCTAATCAAAAGTGTAAATGGAACAATTTTAACAGAAAATCAAGATAGTACTTTTGTTGCAATTGGGGACGGAGTTGATCTTATTTTTCACAGACCTAAACTGGCTCCTGATAATTGCTGGCCCCCAGGAGGTTCTTGTGATACGGGTCTAATTCCACCTGGGTTATACAACGCCCAGATTCTTATTGTCGGATATAATGATGAAGGCAATGAAAATACGTGGAAAATTAGCATGGGAAATATTCAGGTTAACTAGTAATCTTACATCTTGCTATTTCATAAAATGTTGACTATTCATGAGAGATTTTACGAATATTGAAGGTTTTTTCTGAGATTGCTGTCACAGACTTTGTTGCCCATGATTGAGCCTGATTATGGATCTGTAACATTTAGGTACATACAACTTTTAATGTAATTTTTAGACCTCCAAAACCTATTGCAATCTACAGAATCTGCAGATTCAGAGGAATCTGGTGTAACAAAGCAGGAATCAACTACTGCAGAAAAGACCCCCAGTGTAACAAAGCAGGAATCAACTACAGAAAAGACACCAATAGATCCAAATGACGTTAATGCAAAAACACTTACGCAATTAAACACATTGATGGAGGAATCTCTTCAAATCTATGAATTAGAGGATCAAAAAACAAATGTAATTGATGATTTACATAACGCTTTACAGGTAATCACACAATTTTTAGGATTCTCAGCTAATGTACATCCTGAAATTTTTAATCTTCCTCCTGATTCTAATATAACATTACTTCCAAATCTCAAATTACTAATCAAGTTATCAAATGGAAAGACTGAAACTAAACAATTTATTGATTATGCTCCTGAAACCATCACAAAAATTGTTGAATACGTTACTCCTCAGCTATTAGAATTAATTCAAGCACAAAAATCTTATCTTACTGAAAAGATTACATTCTTACGTACAGCCACAAAACAACTCAGCACACTGAGTCAACTCAAAGAAAACCTCCCAACAATTATATCTCCTACTGAGGAATAATAAAATTGAAGAATTTAATTGAGCGATTTAATTCCGTTAATACCCTGAAAACAAATATAGAAAAAGAAATCGAAGATACTGAAGTCATAATCCAAGAGTACTCTAATCTACTGGGAGAAAAAATTAGAACAAATGAAGAATTGTCAGCTGATGATCCTGAATTTTTAGCATTAAAAGAAAAATTAGGTGGAGGAACTCCAGATAAAAAATCAAAAGACAAGAAACAAGATAAAAAATCAAAAGACAAGAAATCAGATGTCAAAAAAAGTTCAGAAAAAAAGAAGAAATCAAAAAAAGGCGTAAGTGACAAGTGGTATAATCTTAACGAAATATTAGTCTATAATGGTATTGGATTGAAAGGGGAATTAGAATTATATTTTAAGGCAATAGATGAATTAAAATCAAAGTTAGAAAATCTTCAAAGAACTCTTTCATCTTTAAACAATGTAATTGAAAAAGGCCTCAAGGCAGATATGGGATGTGTTGCATTTAGAGGAACTGAGGGTATTTTAGAAATTGCCTTTTTAAAATCTACAGGACAAAGGGAGAATTTCTCACTAAAGTCGATCTATACTGGTGCTGCAATTCCAGTAGAAAATATGATAAAAATAGGAGTATAATGAAAAATCATGCCTAATTTATCAATATCAGAATATCAAAAAATAGACAAAAACGATCAAATCGATCTAAGAAATTTAGCTATACTACAATATAGTCTAGTATTTTCTATCGGAGGATCCTGAAAAAACATGGCAAAAGAAACAACTCAAACATCGGTATTTGATTCTACCCCTGATTCTCAAATGTATGAGTATAAACTATCTGTTGAAAAAGTTCAAGCAGAATTATCACAATATGGGCTAACATCAAATCAAAGCAAGGTATTCATCTATCTTGGAAAATATGGCTCAAAGACTGCTCCCGAAGTATGTAAAGCCCTAAAACTACCTAGAACCGAAACATATCATTTACTATCTGCTTTACAAAACAAAGGAATAGTTTCAGCAACATTTCAACATCCAATTCAATTTTCAGCACTACCATTAGATAAAGCAATTTGGATTCTAGTAAATTCAGAAAAAGAACGAGTAAAATCACTTGAACAAATGGAAAAAGGATTGTCAGAATTGTGGAATGACATTCCAGCTTTTGATTCCATTCATGGTGAAGTTGAAGAAAAATTCCAAATGTTGCAAGGCACCAACCAAATTCATTCAAAGATAACAGAAATGACTGATAATTATGAAGATGAATTTTTAATTCTAGGCTCTGAGAAAGATTATCTTAAATTATACCACGGAGATTTCTTAGAATCATTTGTAAAATCAAAACAAAAATTTAGATTGTTAAGTGCATGTTCTGAGAAAACAACTTACATCTTTGATGATCTTGAAAGAAAAAATATCAAAAAACTTAGTAAAGACATTGAAAATCATTTGTGTTTTATTTTAAAAGATAATGACGAGATGTTGTTTTTTACAAAAAATGCAAATTCTGTTGATGAACCATTTGCAATGTGGACAAATTCAAATTCATTAGTGTATTCTATGAAATTACTTTTTGAGTCATTGTGGGCGAGCTCAAAAAATATTCATTTGTAGTAATTTGTATGACAATACTTTGTTAGAATTATACTAGTCTCTTTCTTTATATAGAAAATTCTAGTTAATTTTTCTATAGATATGGACGCTACATATCCTAAAATAAAAACTGGAATTCCTGGATTAGATTCTATAATTTCCGGGGGTATGAAGATGGGACGTACTGTTACCATTTCAGGCCCTCCTGGTAGTGGTAAAACCACTTTTGGTTTACAATATCTTTATTCAGGAGCAAAGGACTTTGACGAATCAGGCGTTTATGTTGCCATGTCTCAAAATATTGATGACATAAAAAATGACTGCAAGTCTTATGGTTGGGATTTTGATGACTTGATTGCAACAGAAAAAATCTTAATGGTTGATGCAAGGCCATTTAAAATTCAAGATGAATTAATTGGAAAAGACGATTCTCTATATCGTGGAGAACAATTACCATTTGAGCATTTAACAAAATTATTACTAAGCAGTATCAAACGAATTGAGGCAAAACGCGTAGTAATTGATTCACTAACAATTTTGGCTATGCAATACAATGATCAGTTTTACATGAGACAAGGGCTTCAAGGCATGGTTCAATCTCTTGAGAACTTTGGTGTAACTAGCTTGATTTTATCTGAATATTCCGAAGGTAATGAAATTCCATTAGAATGGTTTGTCACATCAGGAATTATTCAATTACGCCATACTAGAAAAGAAGATGTTATGGAGAGAACTATTCAGATAACTAAGATGCGCGGAATAAAACATAGCGAACAACTACATCTCATTGAACTTGATTCAAATGGATTGCACATATTGCATCCTAGATTAAATCCATGATTACTTCTTTTTTCTAATTTGTTGAACTACCATTGGTAAAAAGGCCCCAACGTCTGATACAATTCCTAGTGCTTGCCATGTTCCCCTATCCATAAGTTTTGTTACTGTTGGTTGATTAATGTCTACAACAATTACTTTGACATTTGCTGGAAGCATGTTTCCAGTTGCAATAGAGTGAAGCATAGTCGAAATCATGATTACCATGCTAGCATCTTTTAGTACTTTTTTGTATTCACGTTGTGCTTGTGCAACATCTGTAATTACATCCGGCAATGGTCCATCATCTCTAATTGAGCCTGCTAATACAAATGGAATTTTGTTTTTTACACATTCATACATTATTCCCTTTGTTAACTTCTTGGTCCTTACCATATTTGCAATTGAACCTGCTTTGAATACTGCATTAATTGTGTCCATGTGATTTCGATGTCCATGATACGCCAAAGTTGCATCATGAACATTCATTCCCAAAGATGTTCCAAGTGTAGCGTATTCAATATCATGAACTGCAAGTGCATTTCCTGCCAACACTCCATCAATATATCCTGATTTAATTAATTCAGATACCGCATTAGATGCTCCAGTATGAACTATGGCAGGACCTCCAACTAAGACAATCTTTCCACCTTTCTTTTTTGTATTATAGATGTCTTCTGCAACCTTCTTTGCAATATGCTGCGTTGGTCTTTCGCTCGAGCTTGAGCTTCCCATAAACTCAAAAACATTGACTCCTTCTCTTGGACGTTCAGGTGGGGTAATTTTGATTCCTTCTTCCCCTACAATAATTTGATCACCTTTTTTTACATCTCTTACTGGAACGCAAAACGCTCTATTTCCTTTTACTACAATACATTTGTCCATCATCATATTTTCAACTTGAATCCATTTTCCCTTATGAAAAACTTGAGTATGATTGTTTGTTGTGCTGTAAAAATTATCCGGCATAACATAATTTTTAGGAGATTTTTTTAATCTGATTTCTTTTTGAGTTTTGGATACTGCACCTTCTCGATAAATTGTTTCTAAAATTTCATCTAGGTGTTTTTGATTTTTGCCTTTTACAAGTAATCTTGCATAAGACTTGTCTTTTTTTCTCTTACCAATTTCAATCTCTTGTACTTGAAATTCCCCTTTAAGATCCATTATGCTATCAAAAATCTTAGTTAAAATCAGAGAGTCAATTAGATGACCACTTACCTCAATCTCTTGTGAAAATTTTGTCATTTTACTAGTTTCTGTATCGTTATAACTAAAGGTTTACGTTTTGTTTCAAGGCTGAAAATTAAACTGGAAGAATTACTTTGCCTTCAAATTTTGGAATATTATCAGTATCTAATGCTTTTTCTAAATTCTCTTTTTGGTGATTTGTAACTCCTTGAACAATTGTCTTTGATGAACCATTTTTATCAACCAAGGCAAGAATGTATCCACTATTATCTGTCAAAACAAAACCTGTGGATTCAGCAACAAATGCATAAAGATTTTCTTCACCCACTGGTTCCCATACCTCAGATTTATTATCTGTCAAAGCAAGTGCAGGCATCGCACGTCCATCTGTTAATTTGTTAAGATACTCTCTAGCTTCTGCCACTCTTTGCTGACCTAGTTTTAATGCTTGAAAATATTGCATGTTTTCCAGATAATTCAGTTATTATAAAAAGAATCTCTTTTCAAAAGATTGTTATAGAATCTCAGAGTTTTCAAACCATGCCCTTGACAAACAATGTCATAATAAAATTAAATGAAATAACTACTATGGTTACAGACAAGTCAAAACTATCTGAATCAGATGTTGAAGAGATAAAATCGATCTTCAAAAATCTTGTTCAAAGTGGTGAAAGGTATGATGTAGATGAGATTGAATTTTGGTTTGAAAATGAAGGTAGTTGGACTACAAAAGAACCACGAATTAGAATTGTAAATCTTTCAAATTATCTTCAAGATAAACATCAACAAACAGCACATCTGAGAATCCTCTCTGATGATGACTGTAGTTGCGGCCACTAAGTTTCCAATTGCTCTAATAGTCTTCCAACAATTTTTGCATTTTCTGTCCTTTCATTCATAATCTCTTTTAGTCGAATTTCATTTTTTTTATCTTTTGAAATTATTTGAAAATATTCTTCATCAAGATCATTGTTTGCCTGTAGTCTTTTAATCACCTCAAATAAAATACCTATGACTTGTTTTTGTGCATCAATTAATTCATCTTTGCTTTTTTTAGACATGCTTCTACTCTTTTATAATCTCTGTAAACAATTCTTTTAATTTAGGTTCTGTGATGTCTGTTTTTGCAGATTCAAAAAATAACTCGAGTTTTTTTTTGGAATATCCGCTTTTTTGATAAATCTTAGCTTGTAAAACCATTTCCAATCTATCAATTTGATGTACAATCTTTGATTCATGGGACGTATTCTCTTGATATTCATCCCAAATTTGTAAATATTGAGATTTTATTGATTCAGGTAATTGTCTAATAATTTCTTTGAATGCATTATTTTCTAGTTGAGTCTTTTTTTCTTTGTCTATCTCATCAGGTGTGTAATCTCCTATTTTGGATTCAGCTAAATCATGTAGTAAAACCATTTTGAGAATTTTTTCTGAATTATAATTTTCTAAATCAGATATTATCATGCTCATCACTGCCATAGAATACGAATGATCTGCAACTGATTCGGGATTATCTAATGCTAGTTTGTCTATCCATCCTTGCCGAGGTATTTTTTTAAGATTTGCAGCAATTTTGAAAAAATCTAACGTCATTTAATTATACTTGATATTTTCTCCTAATGAATTTTCATATTATGATATTTCGAACAACATAATAGTTAATTTTGATATGATTTATTGATGAAGATTTACACACAGACTGGCGATGATGGAAACACTAGTCTTCAAGGGAATTTTAGAATATCCAAATCTCATCCTAGAATTATGTCATATGGAACAATTGATGAAGCAAATGCAGCATTGGGGATAGTTTTAACAAATTCATTAGATGAGGATATTGCAAAAATTTTAACTGAAATTCAAAATGAACTATTTTTAGTAGGTTCAGATCTTTCAAATCCAAATCTAAATGATGTGAAAAATCGAGTTACATTAGATATGGTTAAGAAATTAGAACAGCATATTGATAAATTTAAAACAGAACTTCCTTCTTTGACTAATTTTATTTTACCTGGAGGAGACATTGCAGCAGCTCAATTACATTATGTCCGAACTGTGATTAGGCGAGCAGAAACTCAAGTTGTTCAACTAAATGAAAAAGATGAAATAAATTCAAACTGTATAAAATATCTCAATAGGTTATCTGATTTGTTTTTTGTAATAGGTCGTTTAATCAATAAAAGAAAAGGTAGAAAAGATATTCAGTGGAAAATCTAAAAAATTTAATAAATTTCTTGATTAAAATTACGTTAATTTCAATTATGAATTCAAATTTTCTGATTTTGTAACTTATGGATTAAAAATGAGAATAATTCTAATACTTGGAGTATTGTTTAAAATGCATACTTGACAATGTTAATCATTACATATATGCATAAAATGCTAATTTAGTTTGTGAGTGAACGAATTACAGTTATGTTAGATGAAGGCACAATAAAAAAACTTAGAGAATTACAAGCAAAGCAAATCAAAGAATCAAAGGCATCAGTTAGCTTTTCTAAAGTAATAAATGAAGTTTTACAAAAATCTATGAAAAATTGAGTCCTGTTGTTCCAATAAATGACAAAAAATTTGAATCCAGAAAAATTAGGTTTTGAATTTGTACAAAAAATCATCACTGATCTATCGATTAGACAAACTTTAATTCCTCAACTGAATGGATTTTTCTGAGTGCCGGGGTAGCTCAGCCTGGGAGAGCACTCGGCTGAAGACCGGGCTGTCGCGCGTTCAAATCCCGCCCCCGGCACCATAAATTTAGCACCCAAAATTTTTGGCCCATGGTTCGTTAGAAAATTCACTTTGCTTACAATGAAATGTGTTGATCTTTCCAAACCCCTTTTCTAAAATTTCTTCATTAAGATTAATTCCTTGACAGATTACTTTTCCAATTATTCTACCGTAACTACTGTCAATTTGTCCGTCATCTTCATCAACTAAAACATCAGATCCGATAGGACATGTATTTTCTACAAATATTTTTGCTTCATCTCCTTCCACAAATCCTAATTCAGACGTAGATGTTAGTGCTAATATTATACGAACATCCCCTACATCTATTGTGTTGCCATCTATAATATTGGAAATCTTTCCTTTCAAACACATTGCGTTTCCTGAACAATCAATATTTGTGTGAGGAATAACTATCAAAATCAAAGGTATGCTAAATAATGCAATAATTAATGGTAGTTTCAGAATCATACCTTTGAATACATTGTAATTGATTTAAAAAATTAATTCAAGATTTTTTGCGTAATTTTTTATAATGACATATGATTAAGTAGTAATTATTCTAAAAGTAGTTGGTTTTCATTTTATCCCTTTTCTTTAAAAATAAAGAAAAGGCGAAAAACCTTTCTAGACATCTACTAGATTGAAGAAAGTTTTTCCAGATGCTGATTTTTCAGAGATACATTTTACAGGTCCTAACGAATTTCCTCTATTAACATCTGATCTAAGTTTTTCATTATTGAATTTCTTAACAATGGCGACTCGAGTAGTGTGGAATTTATTTATGAAATTACCCTCAACCTCAAATGTTTCTTTAGTAGTAATCTTGATGCCTTTTGTAATTTCGTCTCCTTGAGTATAATCCGAATCCTCTATGAAAGTGATCGTAAATGGTTTATCTCCAATCTTTGCTAAACTGACAGAATCGCCTATTGTTGCATAATCTGCTAATGTTGCTATTTCTTTTCACCTCCATTAGTATACTAAAAAACCAATAATGATAAAGTACATCAAGAGCGAATTATTGACTCGAATGGCTACCTTTTTCAAAATTGATTATTTTGGTCAACAAACATGCAACTAAATCGCTGATCGCAGAATTCTGATTTATGTAATTTCTAGAAAAAATTATTCTGCATAATCTTTAAAAATAAGGCAACCTCTTGATTTTCGACATTCATGGGTGAAAAAAAAGCTGTAAAGAAAACTGCAAAAAAGACCACAAAAACAGCAAAAAAAACTAAAACTAAAACAACAAAGCCTAAGGCTAGTAAAACTACAAAATCAAAAACAAAATCAGCAAAATCAAAGAATAAAAAAATCAAAGATGAGCCAATTGGAGACATGGGAATTGTCATAGTTGATGATGATATAGAAATTGATCAAGAGAAGGTCAATGAAGAAAGAAGGGCGTATTTAGAAGAAGCAAGGTCCCAAGAAGCATTTGACTAGGAATCTTTATTCGATCCTATAACATACATTATTTATGCGTGCATTATGTCTAATTACAGTAAAACCCGGGAAGGTTGACGCTGTTGTTCAAATCTTGAAGAAAAAACGTAAAATTGTAAAACAGGTTATGGTTGTTACAGGAAGAGCAGACATTAGTGTTCTATTACAAGGCAATATTGATGAAATAAACAATATGGTAATTGACTTTAAAAAAATCAAAGATATTGTAACAACTGAAACGTTGATTGAGGTGGAGGTTAATCTAGGATGGTAAGGGCAATAATTTTAGTAAAATCTCCAAAAAAACTCATAGCAGCAAGATTACGAAAAATTTCCTCAGTATCTGATTCTTTTCCCACGAGTGGACAATTTGATGCTGTAGCTATAATTGATGTTGAACAACTAATTCAAATTAAAGAAGTAGCTAATCAAATACAAAAGATTAATGGAGTAGAACGAACTGAAACCATGGTGGAAGTTCAATGAAAATGGATTTAAAGAACATTGAGGTAGGATATCTGTGAACATCAAAAAAGTTGGTAATGTAATTTTGGCTGTTAAGGATATAGACAAATCCATACAGTTTTACCATGAACTCATTGGTCTTCCAATTAAGAATCAAAGAAGAGCATGGGTTGATTTGGGTACGTCTGGTGCATTATTGAGTTTGCATCCTGCATCATTGACTGAACAACATAGTGGAGGCTCTATTGATAATGGAATTACCATTGGATTCCTTGTTGGCGATGTAAAATCTGCCGTAGAAGAATTACGAGAAAAAGGGGTTAAGATTTATCGTGAGATCGTTGAAAAAGATGCAGGAAAAAATGCAGTAATTTTGGATCCTGATGAGTATCTAATCTCATTGTTTGAACCTACCTTCCAAGATAAGGCTGAACAAACAGGTGGATATCAAGGATTTACTCCAGCTTAGATTATCTTTTTTATTGATGAAATAATTTTCTCCAAGTTTTTTTCTTTTCTATTGATCGAAATATAATACGTTAGATCATTTTTTTGTAAAATTACAATTATTACTTTTTGATGTTGTAAAATAACATGTTCTAATTTTCCAACGGTACTGGCAACATTTTTTCTTAATGACATTAAAGTAGAAATTATAAAAAATTCATTTTTTACTTGTTCTGATTTTAACAACGGTTTTAGAGTCGGTCTTACTATTCCAGTCAAAGTTCTACCATAATTGTTAATGACTCCTGCATATCTGATGCTATTAGACAATTTTAGAATTTTTTGACATTGTTTCCTGTATTTTATTACAGCATCTTTCCATTTTTCAGCAGGAGTTTTTGCCATAATTCAAACTGATTTTAGAAATTAATAAGGATTCTTACTAATTACAAATTTCAGAATCAGTATAAAGAAAATACTTAATGTTGCTTAGATGCAGTATTTTTATCTAATTTTTTCTTTAGTTCTGAATTTTCTTTTAGAAGTTTTTCATTTTCAGCTTGAAGTGTTTCAACTGAATTTTCTTTACTATACAAAGGATGTCCAGGTGGAATTATTGTTGAATTCATTGATAGTAATTCTGATGCATGTTGTTGATACATGTGTTGAAATCCCTGGAGTTTTTGATTAATTGTAGATGCTTGTTGTGAAAATTGTTCTTTCATAGGGTTTTCATAAATTTTGAACATAGGATGCGTTAATCCTGGAGGCAATCGAGGAAACTGAAATGCAAGATGGGGAATATTTGGATTCAATCCATAGAGGTCTTGAAGGTGTCGTATTGTATAATCGTCCATAAAAATAGTCAAATTTTGCTATATTTCTGCCTTGCTTTAGGCGTGTAATATGCAGTTTAGTTAAATTGAAGTCATTTTTGCTCAATTTGAGCTGATCGCTGATCCTTATAATTTCCTGGTTTGGATCGCTGATACACATGGCCGGAATAAAAAAGACATGTCTAAAATGTAAAAAGGACATAAGAGAAAAGGATCTCCACAAGATTGTAATCTATGTTGTTCAAGAAAAATTCACTGAACATCATTATGAACATGTTGAATGTCCAGACAGATTTACTGTATGAAATTTTTATTCTAACCTAAAATTACAAATTTGAAATCAATTCAAATTAATTTTAAACAAATTACCATTTGTGTTCATACACCTTGTAAATTTCCCCTGTTATTCTAGAACGGTATCTCCATTCGTTTTTCTTCCAAACTATTTCTGAAAACTCTTTTTGTAAAGTTGGATGTAGTTTTTCATATACATCACTACCAATCAATATTTGATTTGGCTTGGCCATGTTTTGAATTTTTGCGGCAATATTCATTGCAGGTCCCATCAAATCTACATGAGAATTTTCTGCATCCGCCCCATATCTAACCACTATATTTTGACCAAAATCCAATCCAATCTTTACCATCAAATCAGGGTAATCATATTGATCAAGAATTGGATTAATCCCTTTTTGAATTACTGAAATCATTGATTTTGCACAATTAACTGCGTTATCTGCTGCTAATAGTCCACTTTTTTCCTCAGGAAAATATCCAATTACAGCATCTCCTACAAATTTTAGCACATACCCATGATGTTGCCTAATCACTGCAGCCATCTCTTGTGAAAATGAACTTACAATTATTGCAATTTTTTCTGCAGGCATTTCTAATGTCATAGTGGTTGAACCAACCAAATCCACATAAAGAACTACCATATCTAGTTTTGAAAAGACATTTTTTCTTAGAAATTGATCAGATTCATCAACCATTCCTGAATACTCATATCCTTTTTTGAGAGCCCCCCAAACTCGTTTTTGGGTTTCTAGAATCATAGTTTCAGAATCTAATGTTTTTTCCTTATTTTGGCTAAGAAGCATATCTGCCATACTTTGAGAAGATTCGTCATCTGATGCGTCAGATTTAGGATTTTCAAAATTCTTATTATTTTCAGTCATATATGATCACTTTATTCTAAAGGAAAATCAGTCTCACACACAGGACATCGTCCTCGAGTTCCGTTGTATCTTTCATCAAAATATTCTGTAATTTCTCCATCACAATGATTACAGGTGTGCTTTGATTCATCCATATCTAGAATTATGGTTTTGTATATTTAGAGATTAATGAAGGTTTAAGGAGCATAAAATTTGGTTATTTCTTATGCGATTAGGTACTAGATCTCCTGATGAATTTATTCAAAAACTAAATCAAAAAAATGAAGAAATCCAAAAATTGTTTCTTTCAAAAATCAAAGATCTAACTGAAATGATTAATGTTAAAGTAATGATGGGCGATTCTACTGTAACAGAACAAAGAACATTTGATCCAAAAAAAATTATTGATTATTTTCAAAGTATTAATAATAATTTGAAAGATTGGTCTCTTCAAGATGTTTCAATTTCTAACAATGAAGACATTAGAAGAATTTTTACAAAATTTGAGATTATGGAAGGAAATTATCTAATCTCTGGACATTTATCAATACAATTTCATGTATTGTTATATTATAAACCAGATCAACGGGTACTTGACTGTCAAAAAGAATTATCTGAAATTGTTGATTTAACAAAAAATAAAGAACAACAAATTTCGGATAATAGTGATCAATTTGTTTTAAACAAACTAAAAGAAATGGGATACAAGGATTTGGATCATAGTAAACTGTTTGAAATATTTTATAAAAATGATGAATTTAGAGAAAAAATTTATTCTGAAATTGAAAAAGATGCAGGGGTTGATTTTCAAAAACTATCTGAAAAAAAGACAAAATTGTTCGATGATCTTGATTCTCTTTTGATTGAAACTTATCAGACAACTCCAGTATTAATTGACGACACAAGATTAGTTACTGGGGAAGAAGGTTGTTTGTGTACTTTTGATCTAGAATTTGTAAAAAACAGGAATAGAGAAGGATTGTTTGATCCAAAAAAAATGTCTACAACTATTAAAGAAAATATTTTAAATCGTCTTGATGAATTTCAGAAAATAATTTTGTCATAATTAAAACCAAAGAACCGGAAGATGAGAAATTTTCTCAAAGGGGAGTTCCGATCCTTTGATATGTTTTGAACGATAATTTTGAACTATTTAGGCATTCCTGAAAATTTACGCATAAAATTTGACTAAAAATATAATTTTTGTATAGAAGAAGTCAAATACACCGTATTACTAGCAACATTTCCAATGAACCCAACATATGATGAAGTACTAAAGGCAAATTCTATGAGAGGAGAAGAGATAAAGAAAACACCGTTAATTCATTCCCCCATCTTTAGTAATCTTACAGAATCAGATGTATATCTAAAAGCAGAGTTTCGACAAAAAACAGGTTCATTTAAAATTCGTGGGGCTTATTATAAAATAAAATCATTATCCAATGAAGAAAAAAAACGAGGAGTAGTTGCTGCATCTGCGGGAAATCATGCTCAAGGGGTAGCATTTGCATCGTCGTTAGAAAAAATACCATGTACAATTGTAATGCCAAAAAATGCCTCTCCTGCAAAAGTTTCTGCAACTAAAGGGTATGGTGCTAACGTTGTTTTAGAAGGGGTAAATTATGATGAAACATCTTCCAAGGCAAAAGAAATTGCAAAGGAAACAGGGGCTACTATGATACATGCTTTTGATGATCCGCAAATTATATCCGCACAAGGAGCAATAGGACTTGAAATTTTAGAAGAACTACCAGATGTTGATGAAATTTATCTTCCAATTGGTGGAGGGGGGTTAGCTGCTGGAACTTTAATTGCAATAAAAGAAAAAAATCCCAAAATCAAAGTGGTGGGTGTTCAATCAAGATCATTTCCGTCAATGTATGAGTCACTAAAAAAAGGCTCTTTGATTGCAAGTGGTGGCGGAAGAACAATTGCAGATGGAGTTTCTGTAAAAATTCCAGGCCAGTTAACATTTTCAATAATCAAAGAACTCATAGACGATATTGTTCTGGTGGAGGATACAGAAATTACAAAAGCAATGTTTCTGTTAATGGAAAGAATGAAATTTGTTGTAGAACCCGCTGGAGCAGTTAGTTTAGCTTATCTAATTTCAAAAAAACCTGCACCTGGAAAAAAGGTGGTTGCAGTACTGACAGGAGGAAATGTTGACATGTATCTTTTAGGACAAATTGTAGACAAGGGATTAGCTGCTATGGGTCGTTTGCTTAAAATCTCAGTATTACTACCGGACAGACCTGGTACATTCAAAGACATTATTGATGAAATAGCCAAAGCCAATGCAAACATCATAGAAGTTGTACATGATAGACTTAGTTCAGATATCAATGCAGGTTCTGCTGGAGTAACACTTAGTCTTGAAACACAAGGTAAAGAGCAAACAAATCAATTAATTGAATCGCTAAGAAAGAAGAATATTCAATTTACTTTATTGACTTAGTTCACTTGAATTTTTTTGTAGCGAATTTTGAAAGACCTTCTTTCTTTAATTTTTCAGATTCTTTCATAACAGAATTACGCTGATCCGATTTGTGTTTTTTTAATTTCTTTTTTAAATCTGGAAATTGATTTGCAAGAATCTTCATGGCATAAATTCCAGCATTCCCAGCTTTGTTAATTCCTACAGATACTACTGAGGAACCTGATGGCATTTCAGTAATGGATAACAAAGAATCCAATCCTCCAAATGCAGAAAATTTTGAAATATCTGTTTTTTTTGGATGTTTATCATTGTAAACAAGTATTGGCACTCCAATTACTGGAATTACAGTATGAGATGCAATCATTCCAGGTAAATGTGCAGCTCCTCCTGCACCCGCAATTATTACACTGAATCCCATTTTTTCAGCATGTTTTGCATATTCATCTAATCTGGATGGAGTTCTATGAGCAGAAACTATTTGATCTTCATGTTTAATTTTAAATTCATCTAGAATATCAGCTGCTCCTTTCATAATCCTACTATCTGAACTTGAACCCATAATTATTCCAATTAGGGGTTTTTTTGAATATGCCATTATTATTAGAAAAAACTAGAGAGTAATTATCTATAACTATTACAAAGCCTAATCGCTTTTCAAATCGACACTAGATATTTTTAATCGATAAAGGATGTTGTCGTAATGGCAAAAATACTGGGAATTATTGGAGGCGGACAACTTGGAATGATGATAACAGAGGCTGCTAAAAAAATGCCAGATCAGATATCGAAAATAATAGTTTTAGATCCTACTAAAAATTGTCCTGCTGCACAAGTAGGTGCCGAACAAATTGTTGCAGATTTTAAAGACAAGAAGTCAATTATTGAACTAGCAAACAAATCAGACATTATTACCTATGAAATCGAATCAGGGGACAGCAATGTTTTAAAATCTGTTGAAAAAAATACTGAAATTAATCCATCTCCTAAAACATTACGAATAATTCAAGACAAGTACTTACAAAAATCTTTCCTGTCAGAAAACAATATTCCAATTCCAGAATTTATCAAAATTGAAAATATCTACGATATTAAACGTGGGTTAGAGAATTTTGGATATCCTGCATTACTAAAAGCACGAAGAGATGCATATGATGGAAGAGGCAATTATAAAATTAATTCAGAAAATGACATTCAGAAAGCATATGATTATTTTAAAGGACAAAATTTGATATTAGAAAAATTTGTTCCGTTTAAAATGGAAGTTTCAGTAATTGCATCACGAAATACTAAAGGACAAATCAAAACTTACCCTTTAGTTGAAAATATTCATGAAGAAAATATCTTACGTGAAACTATAGCTCCAGCTAGAGTGACTGAACAAGTGATAAAAAGTGCTGAACACATTGCAGAAAAAACAATGACCGTACTCAAGGGTGCAGGAATTTTTGGAATAGAAATGTTTGTCACCCAAGACGATAAAATTCTAATTAATGAAATAGCTCCTAGAGTTCATAATTCTGGACACCATACACTACAATCAAGTAAGACATCTCAATTTGAGCAACATCTTAGAGCAATTTTAGGTCTTGATCTTGGTAGCACCAAACTTTTACACCCAACTATAATGTATAATATTTTAGGCTCAAAATCATTTGAGGGAAAGTATCAACCCATACAATTTTCACAACCTTCTGTTTATCTGAAAATGTATGGAAAACAAATTTCAAAACCAATGAGAAAACTTGGTCATGTTAATTTAGTTGCGGAAAATAATGAAACAATAGAACAATTATTGAAAAAACTAGAAACGATAAAAGAAAAAATAATGACTCGTCCTCTAAAATAAGCTATAATTTACAAAATGCTAGCACTAACAAACTCTAATAGGTTTATTAATTAATCATCGATTAATTTGATTATGGTATCTGTCCCTCACGTCATATCAGGAATATCCATAATACTTTTGGTGATATATGGTACTGATGTTTTAGTTGGTTGGGGGGGAGCAGGTGATGGTTTTTTACCTTTTGATGCAATGACTCGTGGTATTGGATTTGGTATGCCTCCAATAATTTTGTCATTTATTGCATTTTTTATTTCAAAAAAACCTCCTTTCAAAGGATTGGGGATTATGTTAATTATTACAGGTGCATTGATCGTTGTTGGCGGCACAATGTCCTTGGGAATGGCTAGTGAATCTGAAAATCCCTCCAGAATGATTGGTGAGGGCGGAGGATTGATTATCATAGGCATAATTATTGCCGCATTAGGTGGAATAAAGATAAAAAAATCCCTTACTATGAAATAACATATGCCAGTTTGTGCAAAATGTAGCAATCAAGTTCCTAAAGTATATGATTGCGATCATACAGATTTTGAAGAATACTGTAAGGAATGCTACACTGAATTACATTACTATTTGAATGAGAAGGATTAAAAAAATGTTAACAGATAGAGAAATTGCTATTTACTCCCTAGGTAAAACAGAAGGAGTTCATTCCATTGCAGAAACCCTTGGAAAAGGATTAGATGATGAGAAATACATTGAATCATGGAACAAAACTATGAAACTTTTGGGGATTGAGATGCCTCTAGAAGATCTTGAAAAAATCTATAATGAATTTGCAAAAAAAATGGAACAAATAGTCAATACAGAAACAACAAAAACTACAAAATCAAAAAAATAATTAATAATTCATTAAATAAAATAATAATTGAAAATTTTCATATACTCTAAATAATACATCAGAACAGTTGAAGGCAATAATTTTAGCTGGTGGTCGTGGTAAAAGATTAAAACCAATTACGGATTATGTGCCAAAACCACTAGTTCCAATAAAGAATGTCCCCATTATTGAATGGCAAATAAGGTATCTAAAAAAATTTGGGATAAAAGAAGTGATTATCTGTACTGGCTACAAAACAGAGATGATTGAAAATCATCTTAATGTGAAAGATATTGGAATTAAAATAAAATTTGCAATAGAAAAATCTCCACTAGGCACAGGAGGTGCAATTAAAAACGCTGGAAAAATGATCAATGAGAAATCTTTTTTTGTGCTAAATGGAGATACAATTACAAATATTGATTTGACAAAACTAGGAAAAAAAGAAAACGTAATTGCTTCCATCGAATTAAGAACAAAATATGGTATTTTAGAAACAGAAGGGAATAAAATAATTAATTTTAAAGAGAAAAAAGAAATTTCAGATACATGGATGAATGCAGGTATATACCACCTTCAAAAAGAAATTTTAAAAGAACTTCCAAAAAAAGGTGATATAGAAAAAACAGTTTTTCCGGATTATGCTAAAAAAGGGAAATTAAATACAATGAAATTTAAAAATGCAAAATGGTATTCAGTTGATTCCTTCAAAGATATGGGAGAATGCGAATTAGAAATAGAAAATATAATAAAATAAAAATTTTTGAATCTTATGCACCTGTTCTGTGTAATGTCACCATCATGTATGCTACTTCTCCTACAAATGATTCATCTTTGCTTAAAGCAGTATATTTTGTGGCGTCATCCCAAAAACTCATCTTTTCAGATGGTTTTTCAGCAAAAGTTTGTTCGCTCATGCTTTATGTAGTTCAAATGATCTGATAATACTCAGCCTCAATCAAAATTAACCCATTACTAAACAGCAGATACACTAGAATATCCAATAAGCATATGAATTTTATGCGTACTGCATGTAGTTTAGGCTCATTACTTTCAATAAAGCAAGTTCTAGAATGTTCAAAAATTTTGTCCAAAACCAATGCAGATACAATTTGGATACCTGAAACATGGGGAATGGAGAATTTCTCAATGTTAAGTGCTGTATCTACAAGAACGCAGTCTCAAAAAATAGGTTCGTCTATAATCAATATCTATTCACGAAGTCCGTCACTAATTGCAATGGGAGCAGCTACTGCAGACACTATATCGGACGGTCGTTTAATTTTAGGTCTTGGAACAAGCAGTTTACCTATTGTTGAAACGTTTCATGGTTACAAGTTTGATCAACCACTACAAAGAATGAAAGAATATGTAGAAATTATAAGGTTGGTATTATCCGAAAAACAAGTAAACTATAATGGGGAGATTTTTAATTTAAAGGATTTCTCATTGTTAATAAAACCAAAAAGGGAATTAATTCCAATTTATCTTGCAGCTGTAAATCAAAAAATGATAAATTTAGCTTGGGATATTGGAGATGGTGTAATTTTTTATCTAAGACCAATCAATGAAATGAAAGAAACAATATCTAAAATGCAATCAAAGAAAAAAATTGATGTTACATGCCAAATAATTACTTGTGTAGCAGAAGATTCTGACGTTGCAATAGAACGTGCAAAAAAAACATTAGCATTTTATGTATCAGTTGGAAAAGTTTATCGAGAATTTTTAGCAAAAAATGGTTTTAGAAATGAAACTACTAACATATTTGAAGAATTCAAAAAGTCAGGATTTAAATCAAACCACGAACTTGTAACGGACTCAATGTTAAAGTCTCTTGTAATTTCAGGAGTGCCTGATGAATGTAAAAAACAACTCCAAAAGTTTGCTGAAACAGGACTTAATCTACCTATAATTCAATTCAATCCTGTTGGAGATGCATTGGAATCTTTTAAACTATTGACAAAAACATTTTTGGAGGAATAAATGACTAAAGTAGGAATAGTTGCATATGGAATGATTCCATTTACAAAAGATGATCAGAAAATTGAATCAGTTTTATTAAGATCTGTAAAAAATATGTTTGAAAATAATCCTAAAATCCATCAAAATGATATTGATACAGTTTTAGTATCTACAAATGATAATTCAAAATATCTCTCTCCGATTGTCTCTGAAATGGCTGGAATTCAGCCAAAAATAGCGCATTCCATAGAAAGCTTATGCAATTCAGGAACAAATTCGATTGTTTCAGCATATTCCTATATCATATCAGAACTTGCAGATGTAGTTCTTATCACAGGTGCTGAAAGATATGATAGTCCAGGACAAATTTTACAATGGGATAACTCAAGAGGAGAATTCAAACATCCCATTTTTTGGGCATCACTTTTTACAAAATCTTATAAACGTAATTTTTCTATTTCAGAAGAACAGCTTGCATTAGTATCTGTAAAGAATCACAAACAAGCTAAAGAGAATCCAAATGCCTTACAAATGAAACAATGTACATTACATGATGTTATAAATTCAAAAAAGTTAACAGATGATCTTAGGCTCTTGGATTGTTCCAGACCTTGTACAGGCAGTGCATCAATTTTACTTGCATCTGAAGAAATTGCTAAAAAATACTCAGACATGCCAATATGGATTTCAGGAATTGGTCAAAAAACAACTTCTGCAGGTTTTACAAAAAATACATCATTTAGTTTCATGGAATCTACAAAACTTGCAGGGGAAGCAGCGTTAAAAATGGCAAATAATACAATAAAAGACATAGATGTTGCTGAAGTACATGATGCTTTTTCTGTTTGTGAACCAATGGCATTAGAATCTTTAGGATTCACTGATTTAGGAAAAGGTACTAGATTGATTGAAGAGCTACATGAAACAAATAATTTTAAAATAAATCCTAGAGGAGGACTAATTGGTTCTGGACATCCTCTTGGTGCAACTGGAATTGCACAAACAATAGAAATCACTCAACAACTTCAATCAAATTCAGGAAAACGACAAATAGACAATGCTAAAGTTGGATTAATTCACAATATGTCAGCAGCAGCTACATCATCAACAGTATTGGTTTTAGAAAAATGAATTTTGAATCAGAGTTGTCAAATGGAGTGTTTTGCATACCAGAGTGTAATGAATGCAAAAAAATTGTTTGGCCGCCTTCAGAATTTTGTAGCTATTGTTTTGGTTCCGTATCATTAAAAAAAGGTGATTTTGAAGGTAAAATTATTGAATTTTCAAGACAAAATAATGAGTATTTTTGTCTAGTTGAATTTGATAACAAAATAAAGATAATGGCAAAAATTTCAGGGATTCCTAAAATAAATCAAACAGTTAAAATTTCAAAATGTGGAATTTCTAATGGAGATTATTTTTTCCATGTTATCTAAATCTAGTATAGATGTAAGGTGTTTCTATTTTTTGATCAAATGTCCATACAGTTGGCAATGATACTGTATCAATTACCTTGAGATTATGTTTATCAATTAATGAACTCCATCCTCCATGTTCAAGATTTCCTGATAACTGTCTTTTAGAATGAGTTCCTGCAAATACTATCCCTACATTAATTTTTTTATCATACATTGAATTTACTTTTTTTATGATGCTAGTTGCTAAAATATCTCCTCCCATCTGAGGAAGACCACCGATAAAAAAAATAGGACGTGTTAATTGAAATTGGGAATAATCAAACTCTAATGCATCTTCACATTTTAGATCAAAGTTTTGATTTGTTGACTTGGAAATTTTTTCTTGTAATTCAACTAATATTTCATCAATCTCAATACTATGAGAAATCAATCCTAAAATTTTTCCACAAAATGCAATTCGTCCATCACCAGAACCAATATCTACTAATTCAGCATATCCTAATTTTGTTGTAATGCTTGTCATTATGTATGCAGACATTATCCATGTTGGATAAAATGGTTGACAGCTAGAACCATGTTTGATACTGTTTAACCAATACTCGTTTATATCGCCTTCATAAACAATACATGGAATTTCTGCAATTGTTTGTTCAAATGAATTATTGTAAATTGGGTTTTTTTGAGCAAAATCATGTAACAATTTCAAATGTTGTTTATTTATTGGGAATTCTTTAGAGACAGAAATTGGAATTACTTCTTGGATGTGGGCATTTCCAGCATAGTTTTTTGAAAATTCTTGTTTTACAGCAACTAAATTTTTTATTAATTCTTTATGCATAAAATTTGTAAATTTTATGGGTTTGATAAACTCACTGAAATTTAGTTATATTTATGAGATGATAGAAACGCAATTTCTTGTTCGACTTTTTTTAATTGTTCAATAGTATTTGTTTGAAGTTTTTCAATATTTTTGATTTCATTTTGTGAAGGCTCCATCATTAATTCAAAATCAAGATGTTTTAGTGTATTTAGATAAAAATCTCGTTGTTCTAATAATTTTTCTATGATCATTTCAGACAAGAATATTCTATGGGACATCTATTGTTTAAATAATTATTTTTAGCTATTTACTCACCATTAAGTTTGGTCATTATGTAATTACCTACCTTACTATATCTAAAATAGATTCATTATGGTATTGAAAATAAGAACATTAACAATAACAGAACATAAAATTTCTAAAAAAACTAAAAATAATAATCAAAAAGCTGCCAGAACACGTAGGCAGCGAGGTTATCAATGGGAAGACACCATAGTTAAGCGGTTTAACAATACAGCAAAATGGAAAGCATTCAGGCTAGGTTCACCAAGTATTGCATTGCCTGATGTTTTGGCAGTAAATACAAAAGAAAGCACGATATTTACAATAGAGGCAAAATCGGGAACCAGTACTTCATTGCCAGTTCCGGCAGATCAAATTCAAAGATGTTTGGAATGGATCAAGACATTTGATATTTACAAAAAACGAAATGTACTTCTAACATTCAAATTTCTTTCAAAGAAAAGAATCGGACTCGGAAAATATGAGAGTAGAGAATTGAGAGAATTTTATAAAATTTGGGATGAATCATTAGAGATTACTGACTGTGTATGTACATATGAAGGCAAATTTTTTGCAAAAATAGATGGTATAAGAAAAGAGATTGTACTCAAAGAATGCAAAATGCCGTTTAAAACCAAACAAAGGCACAACCTTTAAAATCAGAAAAAGTTTCAAATCATTTTTTAAGGATAAAATGCAAGAATGGTTATTGTCTGAAGAAAATACTAACATAGATGAATCTGACATAAAACCAGAATCTCTTTTAGATACAATCTCTGAAGCTGAAGTAAATTCAAGAATCAGTTTTGAGGAATTTACTGATGAAAAGATTCTGATCAGTCATGACGTTTTTGGAAACAAACAGATGAAGATCAAAGTATTAGAAGTTTCTGATGAAAATCCCCCATCAAAATGGAAATTTGGAGATCGTGTTAAGGTAACAAAAATTCTCGTTACAATCAAACACCTCGAAACACAAGAAGTGGAGGAAGGGGAATTTGACATCGAGGCAATAGAAAGAGAATTAGCAGAACATAGGCATTATACCTCAACTAACAGATGGATTCCAGCAAACGATATCAAAAATGGTTACGTCATAGGTTCCAGACATACAAGATTAATCAGTGATGCTTCTGCACTGGATTATATTGTGTTTTAACTATATATCAAACATTAACTTTTGACTCTGAAAAACATTATAAACAAAAGAATTTGAAAAATGGTATATGAGTTCAAAAGAATTCGAAGTAAACGGAACGGATTACAGAATTGTGCTGACAGAACAGGTAATTGGGCATGTAAATAATCTAAAAAATCTCTATAATGCGGCATATGAAGATCCTGAAAGTTTTGAAGATGTAAGTTCTGAGATATCAAACACAATTAATGAAATTGCTAGTACTGTAGAACCTCAAGCAGAAGACAGTGATCTTGATGGGTTAATTCAAGAAATTATTAAAGCAGTAGAAAACAAGGCAGAAGAGATTGAAAAAGAATTAGCAGAAAAAGAAAAACCTACAAAAAAATCAAAATCTAAAAAATAATCTCATTTGACCTCAAACTCATAAAAAATTGGGGCATACATTATATTCTAAATAAAATAAATAGTATCATGTCGAGAAGCTGTGAATGTGGAATTTGTGGTCATCATATTGAATCTGAATGTCTTGAAAAAGAATGTAAATGCTGTTTAAATTTTCATGAAAGATCAGGCCCTAAACAAAAATAGTATTTTTTGAAATTAATTTTTCTCGTTATAACGACTGCATTTTTTTGACATATGTCTAGAACATCCAAAGATTTTATGATCTTTACAACCACACAAAATACATTTTTTATTAGTCATATTTTTTCAATTAATTCTTCAATCTCATTTATCATTCTTCTGTCCTCTAATGCTTCAAGTATCTTTAATCTCATATTTTTGACCCTACTAACATCATTAGAATACAAAGTAGCCATGGTCTCAATTTCTTTTTCAAAGTAATAATTATCTAAATAATCTTGAAATTTTGCTTGTAATTTCGTAAATTCAGATGTATGAATTTTGTTTGAATCAATTTTGCTTGATATAACTTTTAAAAATCCACTGATCTTCAACATCTCTTTTTTAATGATGTCAAGATCTCCTGGTTTATCATTGATTTCTTTAAGAATTTTGTAAGAATCCAATATCTGATTTAGTATTTTTTTAAGATATTCATTATAAGTAATCATGATTATTTTTCAAATATATCCAATCTAAAGTTTAGGAAATTAGCTTTACTTGCACAAAATTTACACATTTGCTTTAAATTATCACTGATTATCTGTAATGACAATGCAGAATGATGCTTATCTCAAGTGTATTGTTCCATACTGTGGTTTAGAGTATACAATAGATAGTACAAATGTTCAATGTGAAAAAGGACATCTACTTGATGTAAAATACAAAAACAAACCTTCAGATAACTTAAAAGAAGTATTTTACAAAAGGCGAAATCCTCAAGGAAGTATCTTTAATGAAAGTGGGGTTTGGAGATTTAGAGAATTACTAAATTTTTGTCAGATAGATACTGAAAACATTGAAGAATGTTCAAAATATCTAGTTTCTTTGGATGGTGCAGAGGGCAGACAATCAAAACCTTACCAAATGTCAAAAGCTGCAGAGTTTATAGGAATCTCAAATGATAATTTGTGGTTACAGCCAGAAGGATACAACCCAAGTGGTTCATTCAAAGATAATGGAATGGCTACAGCAGTTACACATGCAAAACTTGTACGAGCAAAAAAAATTATTTGTGCATCTACAGGAAATACTTCTGCTTCAGCAGGAATGTTTGCAGCAAATGAAGGGATAAACTGTGATGTTTACATTCCTGCAGGACAAATTGCTCCAGGAAAATTAAGTCAAGCATATCAATTTGGAGCTCAAATTGTAGAGGTTAATGGGAATTTTGATGATGCATTAAAACAATCATTAGAGGATGCACAAAATCATGATGGTTACACAGTAAATTCTATTAACCCATTTAGAATCGAAGGACAAAAAACAATTCCATTTAGAGCATTAGAGTATCTAAATTGGGAATCGCCTGATTGGATTGTTTATCCTGGTGGGGCATTAGGGAATACTTCAAGTTGTGGAAAGGCATTAATGGAATTATATGAATGGGGTTGGATTAAGAAAGTTCCAAGAATTGCTGTTATAAATTCTGAAGGCGCAAGTACCCTATCTGATTTGTATAATGGAAAGTTTGAAGGTGAAGAACTTAGATGGAATAAAGGTAAACCAAATACGGAATTAATTACAAAATATTATGATTATCTGGATAAAGAAGGAATAAGACCAAAAACCAAAGCTACGGCAATACAAATTGGTAGACCTGCAAATATCTTGAAAGGTTTGCGTGCACTAGAATTTACAAATGGAGTAGTAACAACTGTCTCAGATTCTGAAATGCTTGATGGCATGTCAGTTGTAGGCCTTAATGGATTTGATTGTGAGATGGCATCAGGGGCTTCAGTTGTAGGAATTAAAAAATTAATGAGTGAAGAAATTATTAAAAAAGATGACATAGTAGTGGGAATTTTAACAGGTAGACAAAAAGATGCAATGCTTCCTGTAGAATATCATAGTAATCCTGAAAATAAATTTGCGAAACCGCCAAAAAGTTAGCCTTGTTTTTTAGGCTTGATTGGTTTAGAATGTTTTTTACATCTTAAAAGTTAAATTCAAGTTTTACAAAATTAATGTAACCTAAAGATGGTGTTAAAAAACTAAATGGATAAATGGCAAAATTATCCTAATGAAATTTTTTGGAGGAAATCATGGTAGATTTATGGATTGAGATTTCAGCATTAGCTGTTCTGATTGGATTGTCTGGATTTTTTAGTGGATTAGAAGTTGCACTAGTAGGTGTTAGAAAATCCAAAGTGATCCAACTTTTCAATGAAGAAAAAAAAGGCTCAAAAGCTCTACACAAACTAAAAACGAATCCAAGTTGGATGATGTCAAGTGTAAATCTAGGTAATAATCTTGTAAATGTTGGTGCTTCTGCTCTTGCAACGAGCATAGCAATTAGACTATTTGGGAATGAAGGACTAGGAATAGCAATTGGGGTGATGACATTTTTGATATTAGTTTTTGGCGAGATCACTCCAAAAACTTATTGTAATGCAAACGCTACAAAAATTGCACTTAGATATGCCCCTGTGTTATTAGCATTTAGCTATGTATTTTATCCAGTTGTAAAATTCTTTGAAATTATTACAAAGGCAGTAGTAAAAATGACTGGAAGTAGTTATGCCCCTCCACCGATTACCGAAGAAGAAATTAAAGGAGTCATTGATCAAGGATTGGAAGAAAAAGCCATTGAAAAAGAAGAGATGGAATTAGTTCATGGTGCACTGAAATTTGATGATACAGTAATTCGTTCTGTAATGACTCCAAGAACAAAGATGTTTACATTAAATGCAAAGATGTTATTATTTGAAGCCCTGCCCCAGATTAACAAGAGCGGACATTCAAGAATTCCGATTTATGGAGAAACAAGTGATGATATTGTTGGATTCATTCATGCTCGAGATGTTCTCAAAGAATTAGAAAAAGACAACAAAATGACAAATCTCGAACAAATTGCGCGAAAACCAGTATTTGTATCACAAGAAAAGATGGTTAGTTCTTTGTTAAAGGAGATGAAAGGTAGAAAGACGCACATGGCAATTGTTGTTGATGAACATGGAGGGGTTGAAGGTCTTGTTACACTAGAAGATTTACTTGAAGAAATAGTTGGAGAAATTGAAGACGAAACTGATCTTACCAGACCAACAGGATATGAAAAAATTGATCAAGACACGATAGTTACAGACGGTGATATTGAAATTGACACAATTAATGAAATTTTTCAAACCAAAGTTCCAGAAGGAGACGACTATGCATCACTTAACGGATTATTACATGAAAGACTACAAGATATCCCCCAAGAAGGAGACAAGGTAGAAGTGGATGAGCTTAGAATAATCGTAGAAAAAGTTTCAAAAAATATTCCTCAAAAAATCAGAATTGAGAAGATACGAAATTAATCTTTTTTAGCAAAATACTCTTGTAGTTTTTGTTTTTTTTCATTCATATGAAATATTGATTCTGTATGTTCAAATGCCTCTTTGTATGATTTTTCAAACAACATTGCTTGCAAAAGCATATGATTTTCAGGAATCACAATGCCTGTTTGATCATCTGAATACATAATTTGGACCGTATCACCAATGGAGGTTGTCATGTTAGCATGAATGTGAATCATGTTTGTATCGGTAAAATTAAACCCCATGTTTTGGGCATAATCCCTAACATCTTTTGTGCCCTTTGCAGTCCATAATGTTGCAACACCAAATTCATTAGTAAAAATTTCATGAATCTCAGAAGGTTTTGGTGCCAAGTCATTGAATCTTACATCCATTATGTGCAAATGCATTTGTCTCGTTGGGACTTTAATTGCTCTAACAAAGAGAGGGGCATCTTTTCCAAGGTATGACTTTACATCATCACCATGATGAGGTTTTTCGGTCATTTCTATAGTGTCTGTTAATTGTTTTTCAGTTTGTTCAATATCGGCCCATCTTCTAACTAATGTGACATCGAATCTAATCAAACTATCTCCAAATCTGTCTCGTAAGGGTTCTAGAATCCTTCCCATTCCAGTAACATTACAGCTACCTTGCATTACATGTTGTTTGCCTAATGCAAGATCATAATTTGCTCTAGAATTAAACAATAAATCTGAAACTGCCTTCTCGCCAATTGTGGTCTCACCTCCTTGGTAAATTGCAGGAATGTTTTTTGGCTCATAGAGATTCTTTTTGTTTTTAAAGCCATGACCACCAGGGGATGCATCAATAACTAAATCACAATCATCAAGGGCAGATTCAATACTTCCAGCAATTTTAAAACCTGAAAAAGCATCTAATTTTTTTTCTGGAACATAAACATCTAAGCCTCTTGAATTAGCAAGTTCAACTTTTTCATCAGGAGAGTATTTACCAATCCCTATCACTGTAATTTCAGGATCATCTTTAAGAAATGAAGTGATTCTACTACCAATTGAACCATACCCATTAACAAAAACTTTCTTCATATGATCAATATGATTGACCCATTTATTTAGATTGATTTCAAGTATAAATTTTTTCTAATTTATCTAGTTTTTTTAAATACAAAATTAATATCATCACATTTTGAGAATTTCTTGTCAATCATGACTGACGCTGAAGATTATCAACAGTTAAAAAAAGATGAAAAAAAAGTTTTGGAGAAACTTAGGAATGAGAAATCACTTGAAAAAAGAAAAAACTGAATTCAGAACTTAGTACGATCAGTAGGCGAAAAACCAAGATTCGTAACAGAAATTAGAATTACTCAAAAAAATAGACTGAAAGGAAAATTTTGATGACGGACTCATATATAATCACAGAATAGTAAAATTCAATAGCAAAATTGAACAGAGATTTTCTCATTGAAAAACTAGCAGATGCTATAAAACACTCAAAAGGGGATTGGGGGAGAAATCAATATCTTCTAAAAAGAATCCAAAAAAATAGAGAATTTATCAAGTCAGATAAAATTTATCTTGAAAAGATATTGGAATTAGAGATACCAGAAAAAATAGAACCCCCAAAAAATGCATATCAACTAATTCCAAAAAAAGATAAATCCATATTCCTAAATCCAAATTTGGTTAAATGTGAAACGTGCCAAAAAGAAATAAAATTAGATGAAAAATCATCAAGAACTCAAAATTCTTGGTATCATCAAAATTGTAAAAAACCAACATTAAAAGAAAAGCCAATTAAAATTAAAAAAGAAATCAAAGAAAAAATCAAACCTGATGGAATTCAAATAGGACTTACCGTTACTATTATGTTATTTTTAGTAACATCAATTTACTTCATTTTGGGTCCTCTTAGCATGATTGCAATGGGAATTGGAGGGGCAATTACAATTTATCATATTGTGGGTTCAACTGGTAAATTATACGCAAAAAATCAACCGGGATATCAAATACCATCAGTATTTTTGATATTTCTTTTAGGGTCTCCATTTGTAATTGGAGGATTAATTGCATATGAAGGATATACATTATTGGAAACTCCAGTAAGAATAATGCTCTTATGGGCAATGACAATTGCATTTTGGTCCACCATGTTATTTGTTCCAATGGCAGTTGTAAGTAAATATAGAGAAGATACACAAAAAGAAGTAAAATATTATCCTAAAGTTTCAGTAATAATTCCTGCATATAATGAAGAAAAAGTCATAGCACATACAATTGAAGGATTATTAGAAACAAAATACCCAAATAAAGAAATAATTTTTGTTGATGATGGCAGTAAAGATAAAACATTGTCGATTGCAGCTCAATACAAAGATAAAATTCGTGTTTTGCATAAAGAAAATGGTGGAAAAGCAAGCGCATTAAATTATGGAATAGTGTATGCAAGAGGTGAAATTATTGTAATTGTTGATGCAGACACAATAGTTGGAAGAAATGCACTAAAAGAAATTGTGAAAGGGTTTGAAGTCAACGAGCATGTTGCAGCAGTTGCAGGAAATATCAAAGTTAGAAATAGAGTAAATTGGTTAACTAAATGTCAAGCATTAGAATACATTACCGGAATTCAGATTGTACGAAGAGCATTTGACATATTTGGGTCAATTACAATTGTACCAGGAGCATTAGGTGCATTCAAAAAATCATTTCTCACAGAAGCCGGAGCATATGGAAAAGATACTATTGTGGAGGATTTTGATCAAACAATAAAATTGCTAAAAGCTGGTTTAATTACACAGGGAAGTACTAAAGCTACAGCATATACAGAAGCACCAAATACTCTAAAAGACTTTGTTGCACAAAGAAAAAGATGGTATCGTGGAAACATTCAGGTTCTAAAACGACATTCAGATGCATTGACAAATCCTAGATTTGGATATTTGCAAAGATTGTCCTTACCCTATCTCTTTTTAGGTATGGTAGTTACTCCGATTATTGGGTTTATTGCAGCAGGAAATGCAATTTTAGGCATAATTTTGGGTGATGGATGGTATGTTTTACAAGTTTCAGTGATTTTCATTGTGGTTCATTATTTGATGACAGCATTAGCAATTCGAATAGACGAAGAAGATCCGAAATTAATATGGCATACCATTTTTCTTGTTTTTGGATTCAAACAAATTATAGATTTCTTGCTATTAAAAGCAATTATAGAACAATTAAGCAAAAAGAAAGCTACTTGGACAAGTGCAAAAAGAATAGGTGTATAAATTGAAACTGTATAAATTGACAATACTCTTTACAGTAATTTCATTTGTAATGATGTTTATTGTTTTTGATAAGGCATATGCTGAAGAATCAGAAACAATTCAAGTTGAAATTAAGTACACTAATGGCGATAGAGCTGATTTTAATTCCATGAAAATTTTAGTATATCAAGATTTTTCAAAAGAGCCACTCTTAGAAAAAAAAATAGAGAATAATCCAGACATCATAACAGTTCCTGAAAATCATAAATACAAAATTGAAGTTTACGCAAATGGAATGTATGCAGATGTAGGATACATTCAATTAGATAGAAATGCTGAAAAAATAAACATCACTATACCGTTATCAGGAGGATTACAATTTGAGATTTATTATAAAAATGGAGAGACACCAATAGAAGGTGCCACACTTATTCTTAAATCTCAAGATAAATCTGAATGGGCAAGAGGAATAACAAATGATCAAGGAGAAACTCCACGCTATTGGATTCAATCAACAACAAAACAAACAGATCACTATATTGCAGATGTTTATTTAGATGATTTATTTTTGACCACTTATTCTCCAATCAAAGTTGAACCCGGAATTGCGCAAAACCAAAAAATTTTAGTAAATATTCCTAAAATTGTTGAAGAGTTAATTTCAATAAATTTGTATGATGGGAATAAAAAAATTAAATCATCCGATGGAAATTATAAGATCACATTAAGAAATTCAGTTGGAGAAGACGTATCAACATCAATGATTAATTTTAGAGGAGACGCACAATTTTCAAACCTAAAATCAGGCAGCTATACTATAATTGTGTCTTCAGATAATAAAAGTGAAGATATTTTTTGGCCACAAACAAAAATTCACATAATTGGAGATCAAAATAAATTCAATATTTTTAAAAAATCTCAAGAACTTGTTAAACTTGAAAAACCATTCTTGACATGTAATTGTATTTCATTTAGATTAGACGATGTTCAAGACTATTGGTTAGCTGATACGCAATTAGAAATTATAAAATTATTTGATGAAAAAAATGTCCCTCTGAATATCGGCATCATAGGGAATCTAATAGGAGACGATGAAAGAATAATTTCTGCAATAAAAGAAAATTTGAAAAAAAACAACATAGAATTATCAAATCATAGTTGGAATAATGACTCGCTAATTAATGAAGATGAACGAACTCAAGAAAAATACATCATGGATACAAACAAAAAAATTATGGAATTATTTTCTATAGCCCCAACTTCATTTATACCGCCACAAAATTTGTATGACAAAAATACTATCCAAGTTTTAAAAAGAAACGGATTCACACATTTAATATCACATGTTGAAGAAAATAATCAAAGAATCATTGACAATTCATTTTATGTGGTTCCAGCTGCCACAGAAACAGGTACACTAATTGATGGCACTCAATGGAAAATAAATGAAAATAATTCTATTATTAAAGAAATTCTGCAAAATTTGAAAGAACAGGGATATGTTATAATCATGATGCACCCACAAGAATTTTCTTTGAATGAGAATGGTGAATATGACATTCCAAATGAAAAATATCTTTCGGAGTTAAGTAATTTGTTAGATGAAGTATCAAAACTAGATGCTAAAATTGTTAAAATCAGTGACGTAAAACCAATTGAAGATATAAAAAATATAGTGAATGAAACACAAATTGTTCCTGATGAAAAACAAATTGATTCATGCAATTGTGTAGCATTTAGACTAGACGACGTTCAAGATTATTGGTTAAATAAAATACAAATGAAGATAATGGAGACATTTATTGAGAATAAAATACCTTTGACCATTGGCATTATTGCTAATGCATTTGGAAATGATGAAAGTATTACTGAATTTGTGAAACAAAATATTGGAAAGGAAGAATATCTTAAAGTTGCGACTAAAGGAGTAGGATTAACACCATTTACAAACTATGACAAGACAGAACAAAATGAAAATCTTAGCAAATCAATTGATCTTATTGAATCAACTGTACATATTAGACCTAATGTGTTCATACCACCAGAAAATAAATTCAATTCAGAAACGCTAGAAATTTTAGGAGAAAATAATATTACTCATATTAGCTCGAGCATAATTAATGGAGATTCTCCTCCATTTGATTTTCAAGATAAGAAATTCTATCGATTTCCCCAGATAACATCAACTGGAGAATATAACATATCAGAAAATATCTTTGAAGGGGTTTCAGGCCAAAAAACAATGTCTGAATCAATTCAAGGAATTAATGATTATGGGTTTGCAGTTATTACATTACATCCACAAGAATTTTCAGTAATAGATAACTCAACATATACAAATTCAATAAATGAAGAGCAGTTTGATGAATTAAAAAAACTCATTGCAGAATTTAGTGAAAAAGGAATAAAAATTGTTCCAATTGAAGAAATCAATTCAAATCTTGTAGTAAATGTTCCGTCTTGGATCAAGAACAATGCAGGTTGGTGGGCAGAAGGTTCAATTGATGACGAAACATTTGTTCAAGGAATAGAATACCTAGTTCAAGAAGAAATCATAAAAGTTTCAGAACAATCTCAAACTTCATATGATAAACAGAACGTACCATCTTGGATCAAGAACAATGCAGGTTGGTGGGCAGAAGGTTCAATTGATGACGAAACATTTGTTCAAGGAATAGAATACCTAGTGAAAACAGGCATTATTACATATTAAGAACTTTGTAATTAGTGCTGGATTTCCATCTAGCATCTTCTAATTTGAATTTGTTTTCACATTTTAAACAAAGATAATCCGCAGAAATTTCTGGGAAAAATTCTTTACAATCGTTACAAATGTAATGATTTTGCATTACTCTATAATCAACACCTAATGCTTTTATTAGCTTATCACAATTGGGACACTTATCATTCTCATAAGTGCTTTCTTCAGAAATATTTCCACAATCATAGTGTTCGATTAATTTACCTAGTCTAAAGTTAGAACTTTTACAATTTGGACAATAAAATATTTGTGAAGTTCTTACAGAATCACATTGATTACAAGCAAGTTCTTTTTTATCACCTAATTGAATTATTTTTCCTTCTTGTTCTAATTGTTGCAAATATTTTACAATTGATTCATCATAAAATCCAAGAATGCCTATGATTTTGTTTAAACTTATTTGATGGGCAGACTTTAGAATAAAATTTATTTGATCTAATAATTTTTCTTTAGCCTTTTGTTCGGCCTGTTTTAACAATTCAATTTGTTCTGATTCTTTTGCAAAAAAAGATTGTTCTTTTTCTATTGTGTCAATAATGTTTTTCAAACTTTCAAATCGGATTGGTTTTTCTATATACTGATAAACACCTAAACGAATCAATTCTTTTATTCCCTCATCTTCTTTTTCTGTAGCAGTTTCTAAAATTACTCTAGCATTTGGTTGAATTTCAAGAATTTGAGTTAAGACAGAACGTGCATCCATATCTGGCAACATATAATCAAGTAGTACTATTGGTTGTTTATTTTGACTGACAAGATCTTTGAATGTGGTGATTGCTACAGAACCAGTATCACAGGTATGAATTTTAGCATAATCTAATTTTTCTAAATAACTCTTAAGAAGCATACCTATGGCAGGGCTATCTTCTACAATCAAAACATCTTCTTTAGTACTCATTGTTGACCTTCACCTCTAATGTTGAATAAAAATTGTTTATAAAATAATGATTGTTAAATTTAACAAAACATGATGGATTTTTTTGTGTTTTTATCAATATTGACCATTATTAGTTTAGGAATTTTTACTCCATTTGTCACATTTGCACAGATTGATCCTCTTAATGATATTGAATTTTTACAAACAGGTGAACTCAATTTTCCTGAAAATAAGTTCCATATTAGCAATGAACTTTTCATTAGAGAATTTTTTAAGAGGGGCATAGTTCGAGTGTCAGGACAAACAATAGAATGATTTCCATATATTACATATTCAAAAATTTCAGAAGATAAAATCGATACACGTGGCATGATTTTCATTGGTGGAAAATTTGTAAATTTGACATTTGATGATAGAGAGATAATTTTTAAAAATACGGTTGAAAAAAGTGATGATCTTTCAATTTTAGTGCAATATACTCAAAGAGTTTATGAAAAAAGCGTAGCAAAAATAGATATTAAAATTTATGATAAAAATCAAAATAAATTAAATAATTTTAATCAAAATTATGGATTTATTCAAAATGCGAACATAGAAGTGACAATACTAAGTGGAGATAATCAAGAGGTTCATTCATCTGAAGGAGTTGTTAATGATAAAGGATTTTTTGAAACAGAGTTTTTCGTTCCTGAAAAATCGCGAGAAACCTTCACTGTAACAATAAATGCAGAAAATGATGAATCAAAATCTTCAAAGATTTTACAAATATTTAGTCTTGGTGAACAACCAAGAGAAGAGTGGGCCATAGAACAAAAGACTAAATGTATCAAAAAATTTTATAATTTATTGTTACATGGTACTTCTCTTGTAATAGGTGCAGGAATTGCATCAATAGTATTCACCATTGCATTTTTTGGATTTAATGAAATATCAAATGAAACAGAACTAGTAATAGAACCTGTACCAACAATTCAAGAAGAAGGACCTCCAAAAGTTACTATCAACACATTTTTAGCTAATGGTTCACCAGTGCTTGGAAATCCTAATGCTCAAATCACTTTGGTTGAATTTGGAGACTATCAATGTCATTTTTGTAATGTGTTCTTTCATTCAACAGAAGACAGTATTCTGAAAAATTATGTTGAAACAGGAAAAGTCAAAATGATATTCAAAGATTTCAACATTATTGGTCCTGATTCAATTAATGCATCACATGGTGCACACTGTGCTGGTGATCAAGGAATGTTTTGGGAATATCATGATATTTTATACTCAAACTGGACAGGGGAGAATAATGGATGGGCATCATCCAAAAATCTACTAAAATTTGCTCAAGAAATAGGATTAGACATAGAGATGTGGTCTGAATGCATGACAGACGCAAGACATTCACAAACTATTGTTGCAAGTAATGAGGATGCACAAACTCTGGAATTAACAGGAACCCCTTCATTTTTTGTAATTGGACCTGATGGAAAAACTACCAAGTTGTTTGGTGCACAACCATATGATGTGTTTGTAACTATTTTTGAGAATAAATTCAAAAAATAGATAATTAGCGATCAGACATCCAATTACATGTGAAAAAGCATAAATTTTTCTTCATGATTATATAGAAATTTACAGGCCGTGTAGAAAACATCTAGAATCACCAAATTATTCTTAGTAATCCTGTAGCA
>JBHHZR010000003.1:0-66564 GCA_046758125.1 Candidatus Nitrosopumilus sp.
AACCAGGAAACATCAAAAATAATTCCAAGGAAATCGAGATTACCGTCAATTAGGGATATAAGGAACTTTTTAGTTGAGTCAACATGGCAAAATATGATGGTCTGTTAGGTCAACCAATACTTGAGGTAGAAGATCCTGATAAAGAAGGAGGAATTACTTTTATCTTAAAGGACAACAGGTTTTTGTTCATCAAAGCAGTTGATGGAAAAATTGAAACCGTATCAATTCCAGAATGAGTGATGAAAAATGGTAGATTATGAATCAATCAAAATGGCAGAACTTGTGAAGGTAGAAGATCCTGATTCTGAAGGAGGATTAACTTTGATTTTTTCAGAAAATAAAACTCTAAAGATCAAAGTTGTTGATGGAAAATTAGTTTCAGAATTTGCCTAAATTAATTTTTAACATGTTTTTCATAAAAACCAATAGCTAGCTCTTGTACCTCAGATTGAATAGATCCGGGTCTTTCATCTCTAATTTTTTTAATAGCTTCATCTGCAGAAAATTTTTTGTATTTTACAAAGTAACATGCAAGGATTGTACCTGCTCTTCCCATTCCAGCAGCACAATGAACCATTACAGCTTGATCATTTTTGATTTGTTCAAAGATAAAATCTACTGCTGTATCTATTTCGCCCATATCAGGAGCAGTAAGATCAGGAGTTGGAACATGAAGATAATCAATATTTTTTACCCAATTTTCAGGTAGAGCATTTTCAGTCATAGTTACAATTGATTTTACTCCTTGGTTTACAATCCAATCAAATTCATCAAAACTTGTAGGCATTCCAGAACCAGCTAATTTTTCTTCAATTAGCCATGAAAAATTGGTTGGTTTTTTTGTAATTTTACCATGAACTTTTCTCCAGAGATTTCCAGGTTTACTCATATCACATATTGTAACTTGGTATATTTTTAGCATTACGAAATTGAGCGTGGGTAAATTATGACGCTATTGCTCTTACAGGAGAACCTGTTGCATTTTTTAGTTTTAATGGAAGAATTGTAAAGTTAAATTCCTTTGATGTAATTTTGTTTAAATTTGTCAAATTCTCTACAATCAAAATATTATTTTTTGATAGAATATGATGTACACTAAACGATTGATCTTTTCCTAGATCTATACTAGGTGAATCAATACCAACTAAATTGATCTTTTTTGATGCAAGATATTCTGCAGCTGAAACTCCTAATCCTGGATTTTCAGTAAAGTAGTTGTCTTTCTTTAGATTTTCTTGCCATCCAGTATAGAAAAAAACTGATGCCTTATTTGGAATAACTCCGTTCTTTTCTTCAAATAGTGTTATATCTAATTTTGTTATAGGAATGTTGTTAGCCTTTTTGAATTTAATCAGAATAGCTTTTCCTGTTAGTCTATTAAGCGGAATTTTGTTAATTTTAAGACCATTTTTAACAAAATGATATGGTGCATCAAGATGTGTTCCAGTATGCGAGCTTAGGAACAACAATTCAAGATTATACCCATCATCTTTGATACTAGACCAAGAAATGAATTGTGGTTTTGGAGAACCTGGAAAGGTTGGAAGATATTCTGAAATTGTAAGTGTTAGATCGATTGGTTTCACACCAGTAGAACATATCGGTGATTAATCAGTTTTTGAATTATGAAAGGTTAAATACTCTTTGATGAAAATTTGCGTGTGTCTACTGCATACGTTTTGCTAAATTCTGATTTAGGTTCAGATGAATCAATAATTAATGAAGTAAAAGAGATTCTTTCAAATGAAGATATCACGTATGAGGTTCAAGGAGTTTATGGAGTTTACGATATTGTCTTAAAGTTGTCATCTGATGATTCTGAAAAACTACGTGCTATCATCACCAATAAAATCAGAAAAATTAGTAAAGTTCAGTCAACCTTAACTATGATGGTAATAGAAGAACAAGAAAATCTATAATTTCTTTATAGCATCAATTACCTGATGCATTTCAGATTCAGTATTAAAAAAATGAGGTGATACACGCACGATTTTCTTTTCTATGATTTCTCTGACAGCCAAAACAATATTTTGTTTTTCAAGTTTATCTACAATTTCCTGTGATTCAAATCCATCTATATTAAAAGACACAATACTAGTTCTGTGATTTGGATCATCTGGTCCATACAGGACAATATTTGGAATTTTTGATAATTCTTCTCTGAAAAGATTTGCTAGATACTGATTTTTTTTATGAATATTTTTCATGCCAAAGTTTTGTAGATATTTTATAGAAGATTCTAGCCCAACCATTCCAACATAATTTCTAAAACCAGTTTGAAACTTGTCTGGTAGATCTTTGAAAGTAATATTTGTATCATCATAAATTATTGCAGATTCACCGCCGATAGTGGTTGGTTCTAATAATTTACTTGAATTTCTATTACAATAAAACAAACCAGTTCCCATAGGGCCACAAAGCCATTTAGAACCATTAAAGGACATAAAATTACAATGTATCTTAGATACATCAATTCCATCTATACATCCAACAGTTTGTGCACTATCAATAAAAAATGGTACTTGTTCTTGGAGTAGTTTTCCAATTTCTTCTACAGGTAAAATGGAACCAGTATTATACAATGCATGACTAATTGCAACTAATTTTGTACTATCATCAATAGAGGATTTTAGATCATCTAATTTGAAAAAACCGTTTTTGTCTATAGGGAGATTTTTAATTGATACTTTCTCTTTTAGTCTCATCCAAGGATAAAAATTTGAATGATGTTCATGTGTCATTCCACGAATTATAATATTGGAATTTGCATCGAAAGATAGACCATTTGCTACAATATTGATTCCATTAGTGGTACTTTGAGTAAGAATGACTTCATCAGGTTGGCAACAGATAATTTCTGAGATTAATTTTCTTACATTTCTTAGTTTTTCAGTCACAAATGGTTCTGAATCCTTAGAATCAGGACCAATTGAATTGTATGATATTAGAAATTCTTTCATGGCTTCAATGCTTTGAGTAGGCATCAAAGATACTGATGCGTTGTTTAGATAGATTTTATCTGAATTAGGAAAATCATCTGAGATATCTTTTGATGCTAAATTCATTATTATATCTGTTAAATGCTAAAATGGTGTTGGATAAAAGTCCTGAGCAGTTTTTAGATAACGATTTAACACGTGTTCAAAATGAGTTTGAAAAAAACATACCAAGTATAATATTATGTTCTGAACCTTTTCATAAAGCAGAGTTTCTAAACAAGCTAATCAATTCAATTAAGAATCCAATAATTTTTGTTGATATGGATTTACTTTATACTGGATATGTTGAATCTGGAATGTTACAGAAAAAAGATAATGTAACAATTTTTCATCCTAAAAGTACAAGTTGGAGTGAAAAATTTTCAGAAATCATTACCAAGGTATCAAAAGAGAGAACTTTAGTGGTAGTTGATTCATTTAATGGAGTTTACAACATGTTTGATGATCTAGAATCTGCTCGATTCGTCAATTCGTGTATAATGCTACTATCATCTATTGGAAGAAATACTAATTCATCTCTTGTAATAACTGCAATGGTAAGAAAGAAGGAAAATGAAGAGTGGGTATTATCTCCAGGAGGAAAACAGATCATGAAATCACAAAAAACGATGACATATTTTCTTAAAAAAATTGAGAATAATCTTGTTCTCAGTACTAGTAATGATACGGATTTTAAGATTTTCACAATAGAACTTGATAATGATTGATTTGAGCTAGATGCGATCTAAAATTCAAACGCCGTTATAAAATTTGAAACGCCGTTATAACTTGATATTTTTAGGCAAATTATATTAAGACCAAATTAAGAATTAATTTTGTTATGCCAGTAGGAATTATTCCAGACATCGGTGAACAAATGTGTATAGGATGTGCACTATGTGTAGAAATCTGTACTTCATTAGGACCAGATGTACTTAGAGTAAAACCAGTTGAAGGCTGGAAGAGAGGTAAAGCATTTGTATTTTATCCAGAAAGATGTATTTCTGATGGTGCATGCATTGGTGTATGCCCAACAAAAGCAATCTTTTGGATGAGACCAATGGACTTTACTGTTGGACAACCAGTTCCACTCTACAAGAACTCAGTCTTCGTAAAAGGTTGGACTGAATTAATCGATTAGATTAGTTCATTTTTTACTTTCTTTTTCTTATTTTAGATTTTAACAGCACCTGGTTTGCTTTGTTCAGAGGATTTGTTTGATTTGCCAAATTTCATGTATGCAACTATACCTAATAGCATTATTGCAGGAACTAATATTACAGCAACCAAAATTTCATAATAGATATCAATTCTTTTTGCTGGCTGTATAACCACTTCAGATGTTGTAGATTTTTCTTGGTTATCATATACTATTGTATCAAATACAACTGTACGAAATATAGGATTATCAACAGGTTCTCTTGCAGCACTTGCTATTCCTGAAGTTCCACCACTTACAATATTTTGAAATCTAATCTCTATAGGTCCTGATTCTTCAAAGATAAAATTTCGATAATCTCCGCCAACTTGTGTCAAACCTGTATCTCTAAATACTTCTTTACCATTTTGAGTAATTATCATTTCGTATTTCATTTTATCCAGATTAGAATTTGTAAAAGGATCATATGTCTGAAAAACAAATGCAGTCTTTTCAAAAGTTTTGATGACAGCTGGTTCCCATGAAAGATCAAATTCTATTAATTGATCAGGTGTAAATTGTATGATTGGAAATGATTCAATCTTGGCACCAGAAGCATCATGAGGAAAATCAGGTATGTTCTCTCCTACATTTACAATTCCTTCCATCCAAGGATGTATAATACAATAATATGAAAATGTGCCAACCTTTTCAAATTTGTAAGTCCATGAATCATTTGGCAAAAATCTCCCACTATCAAATATTCCGTCAGGTTTTCCAAAACCACCTTGTTTCTGACTCATCCATTCGAATCTACCAGTACCCTCTCCACTTGTAACAGTATGTGCTTCTCTATCGTTATTTTCCCATGTTATCGTATCCCCAACATTGATTTGAATTATTGGAGGATCATACCATACCTCTGCCGGAGTATTTAATTCAGGATTATATGCTCCAAATGGAATTTCAACAATATATTCCTCTGCATGTACAACAGATACCGAGCCTAAAATAACTAATACCGAAAATAGTAATAGAAATTTCACATTGAAATTATGTAAATTTGTTAATTAAATGCTTTAGATTATTTCCATTTTTGCAAATAATTATCAATTTAAAGAATAATCTCAGGAATAATATACTCAGAAACACTAGAAGCCTTGATATTCATATAAAATAAACATAGAACAAAAATGTCGATCTCATTTAATCTTGATAAAAAACTCATTTTTTTAGTATTGGTTGTGTCAGTTGTTGCTCTTTCAATAACAGGATATCTAAGCTTCAATTATGCAGATCAGATTTTAAAGCAAAGAGCAGGAGAACAGTTAGTTGGAGAATCGACAGTACGTGGAGAAACTCTAAGATTACTTTTTGAATCACGAATTGAACAGAATAATATTCTTGCAAGTGATCCAATGATTCAACTTTTAGTTTCAGAAATGAATGATGTTCCTACAGAGAAATTAAAAAACATTAAAGAAGATAATCGTAGAGATTTTTTAATTCAAGTTCAAGCATTTCAAGAATTAATTGGATTCTCAATAGGGTTTGAGGATGTAAAAATAATTGGTACAAATGGAAAAGTTTTCTTTTCTCTTGTGGGAATAACAGATGAAGATTTTTTTGAGAGTTCATTATTTCAAAGAGGATTAAAAGAATCTTTCATTAAATTTGAACCTACAGAATCAGGTAAAAAAATGATTGTTGTATCTCCAGTGTTTGCTAATGACAGCAAAATAGGAGATGAACCAATAGGAGTAATTATTTCAAGAATGAGAACAGCAACAATTGATAGTGTTTTACTAGAAAGAAGTGGATTAGGAGAAACTGGAGAAGCATACATTGTCAGTGATCAGTCTTTGATGTTATCAGAATCTAGATTTATTGAAAATACAATATTCCAACAAAAAGTGGATACTCTAGGTGTTCAGAAATGCTTCAATGAAGGACAAGAACATGTGGGAATTTATCCTGATTATAGAGGCATCTCAATTTTTGGATCTTCATATTGTGCAAAAGATTTAGGAATTGTTTTGCTTGTTGAAATTGATGAAGCAGAAGTAGAAAAACCAATTGATATACTAGAAGATAGAATTTTTCAAACGGGAATAGCAATCACTTTGGGAATGGCAATTGTTGCTTTTGTAATTTCAAAGTCACTTTCAAGACCTCTTATCAAATTAAGAGATGCAGCAAAAAATATTGAGAGTGGAAATTTTGAGGTCAGAACCAATATCAAAACAAGAGATGAAATTGGAGAATTATCTTATGCATTTGATTCAATGGCACAAAAACTACAAGATTCATTAATTGAGATCAAGGAAAAAGAAGAAGTTATCAAACAACAAGAAGAGATTTTGTTGAAATTTTCTCAACATGTTCAAAATGATTGTGTAGGAGTAATTGATATGAAAGATTCTACTAAAATTTCAGAAAAATTATCAGATCAAAGTATTACCAAAATGTATGAAATCTTTCTAAACTTTATGGCAAAAATTGTTCGTGAACACAATGGTGAAGTAATAAAAAATATTGGTGATGCTTTGATGTTTAGATTTCCAAATGTTGATCCTAATGATTCTAAAGCAATAAAAAATGTTTTAGAATGTTGTTTGCTAATGATTGAATCGCATGATAAATTAAAAGAACAACTTAATGCAGAAGATCTGCCTACAATAGATTATAAGATAAGTGCAACATATGGTTCTGTAAAAGTAGCTGAAAGTACTACTTCTAACATAGCTGATATTTTTGGACCTACAGTTAATCGCTGTTTTAAGATCAATTCACTTTGTCCAGGAAATAGCGTAGTAGTTGGTATCAATTTGTATGAAATGGCAAAAGATTTTCCTGAATACGAATTAATGCAGTTTTGTTCTATTGAAATGAAACAAAAATATGGTTACAGTATATTTGAGCTTAAAAGAAAAATTGTTAACTCCAAAAATGATTAATTTTTAGAAAATCTAAATTTTGATGTCCAACTACCTTTTTGTTTAGTTGTCTTTAATGAAAGGTTGTCTAGCATGGCATATGTAATTGTAAATCCATTTCCTACCATAGTAGCATCTTTTGGATAATTTTCTTTGTCAGGAACAAATTCATCTGCTAAATCTTTAATTTTTTTAGTTTTTAGATCAAATAGTCGTATTTTTTTTCCATTTTCAAGTTTAATGATTGCATCACCACTTAATCCTTGAATTGAATAGGTTTCAAAGAATCTAATTGAACCACCTTCTTTTAATTCAATTATAGAATCATAGGTAAGTTTTCCCCCATAAAACAAAACTTCACGTGCAGATATTGTTACATTATCTTCTACATTAAGTACAATTATTGTATCTGCATCAAGCGAGACAGTATTGACAACATTTTCAGCAACAATTTTTCCATTTGGAGCTGAAACATGTGTTCTATTTTCTTGAATCTGAAAAACACCAACTCTTCCATCTGGATCCTCTACTCTATATTTTCTTCCAAAGATGTTTCCTACAATAATATTTCCATTATCTGCTATAATTGCAGCACCATTTTCAATTTTGTATTTATTTTCTAAAGCATCAAGAAATTTGAAATCTCCTTTAGTTAGATGTATGTTTGTTTGAAATTCTTGTGTCCATGATGGACTAGAGATATTTCCTTGCATGATTATTGGACCATCATAAGTAAGACTTCCTGCCATAAAATTTCCTTTTATTGATAAAGCACCGTTTGCTTTTCTTTCTAGTTCAATTTCACCTAAAGTTTTTGATCCAAACAATCTTGTTGCCGTTGCATTTGATCTGTTCAAAGCAGCTGCCCATTCTTCTGCTGATTTCATTTCTTTTGAAAGTTGTTGGCCTAGGATCTGATTTTTTCTTCTAACATCAGCTTCAGAATCACCTGAATATACCCTAGAATTTTTTAGCTTTTCAATATCAGTTTCAGGATATTTTTTTCCAATCTTGAGATCCTCGTATGCTTGTTTAATTTTGATAAATTGTTCATTTTCACCACCACGATCTGAATGATATTGTAAGGCTAATCGTCTAAATGCATCTCGAATTTCTTTCTCAGTAGAATCTTCTAAAATTCCTAAAATATCATAATTACTTTCTACCATATTTCCCCCAACAGTAATAATTTTTCATTCCTATACTTGTACATTATTACATCAATGAAATATCAAGGATATAGAATAAAAATGGAAAAAGTTCAGATTGAACTATTTTACAACTAGTGTTGGGATCTTTGTTTTGTGCATGACATAATTTGATGTACTTCCAAGAAATGTTTCTTTTGCACCACCCATTCCTCTTGCACCAATTACAATCATGTCATATTTCCCTTTTTGAGCAAATTTAACAATCTCAGAACCAGTATGACCACCAGCAGTTTTGTACTTGAAAGTGATACCAGATCTTTGTGCTTTTTGCATTGCAGGGCCAATTGCTTTAGCAGCTTTATTTTGTGCATCATCTCGCATTTTTTTGGTATATTTTATTCCTGCTGCTAAAGGTAAGTGAAATACATAAAATCCTGTAATTTCAGCACCGCTGCCTTTTGCAATATCAATTGCTCTTTCTAATCCCCTGTTAGAATTTTTTGAACCATCAACAGGAACTAGAATTTTTTGGACATTTGCCATATTTGGAAGTTTAATCATTACAATATAAAAAGAGTCATCAATTTCCAGAGTTGAAATTCAAATTATAATCAGAATTGGAAATTATATCTTCAATTTTTATACAAAAAATTTATCAAATTAAGAATTGTCAGTAATTAATATTTCAAAAAAACCAATTTCAATCATAAAAAATTCTACAATTTCTGATTGCATCAGAATGCTCTTAAACACTAAGATTAGTAGATTAGTTGTTATAGATGATGGAAAACATATTGGAATAATAACTGAAAAAGACATAGGATTGTTTTTGTTTTCAGAAACTACAAAACAAGGGCTTGATGATATTCTAATTACTACTATTATGAAACCAATTGAATATGTAAACAAAGAGATCACTCCAGAAGAATCAGCTAAAATTATGATTGAAAAAGGAATTAGTTCCTTAGCTGTTGGAAAAAACGAACAAGTAGAAGCAATTTTTACTAAAAGTGATCTTGTAAAGTATCTTGTTGATAACTTTTCAGATAAAAAGAAAGTTGTTGATTTTATGACTCATGACTATGAGTTTACTCATACTGCTGCTCCTTTGTATAAAGTTGTTAGAAAGATGTTAGAAAAGAAGATCTCTAGGATTATTGTAAAAAATCAAAATGAAGAACCAGTAGGAATAATATCATTTAGAAATTTGTTTAGGATCTCAATTGAGCTTGGAAGTGAGGAGGATTATTCTGGATTCAGTCTTTCTGAAAATATTAGGCGTGGATTTCTATCAAAAGAAGGGTTTGGCAATATTTCATTAGCAAGAGACATTATGACAAAAGGACTAATCACGGTAAAATTTAATGATGATTTAGTTGATGCATGTAAAATTCTCTTGGATAATAATGTTAGTGGCTTAGTAGTATTAGATGGAAATGAATCAATTGCGGGTATTATCAGTAAGACTGACATTATCAAAGCATTACAAGATAATATTTCTGAAGAAACAATAAATCAATGACTAAATCATAATTACAATCATGAAATGGCATTTTGATGATTTTATTTATGGTGCAATTGATGGAGCTGTAACGACTTTTGCAATTGTTGCTGGTGTTGTTGGAGCTGGATTACCATCAGGAATAATTTTGATTCTAGGTTTTGCAAATTTGTTTGCAGACGGATTTTCAATGGCAGCAGCAAATTATCAGGCATCAAAGGCAAGAAATGAATTTGTTCAGATGAAAAGAAGACAAGAAGAATGGGAAATTGATAATCTAGAGGAACAAGAGAGAGATGAAATAAGAGACATTTACAAAGAAAAAGGATTCAAAGATGAATTATTAGAAGAAGTAGTTAGAATTATCACATCTAGAAGAAAGGTTTGGGTAGATACAATGATGAAAGAGGAATTAGGATTAATTGAAGATGAGAAAAATCCACTAGATAGTTCTTTTAGTACTTTTGTTGGTTTTAATTTGATTGGATTAATTCCATTAATACCATTTATGATTTTTATGATAATTGGTATTAAACCAAATTCAGAAGCATTTGTTTATTCTACAATATCAGTAAGTGCTGCATTCTTTCTAGTTGGAATGATCAAAGGAGAAATTGTTAAAAAATCAAAAATTCGTGCAGGGATCTATACACTTATCATAGGTGGAATTGCAGCAATTGTAGCGTATCTAGTAGGATATGGATTAAATTTTCTAGTTAGTTAGGAAAATAGTATATGTCTGAATTAAAGCGTCACATGGGACTTTTTCATCTAACTATGTATGGTGTTGGATTAATTCTTGGTGCAGGGATCTATGTCTTAATTGGAGAAACTGCTGGATTTGCAGGAAATTCTATGTGGATTTCCTTTTTGTTAGGTGCAATTGTTGCAATATTTGCTGGATTAAGTTATGCTGAACTTTCAGCTTTGTTTCCAAAAGCAGCTGCAGAATACACTTTTGTAAAAAATGCATTTAAGAATAATTTTTTTGGTTTCATAATTGGTTGGTTAACAGCAATTACATCAATTATAGTTGCTGCAACTGTAGCTCTAGGATTTGGAGGATATCTTACTCAGTTTATTGAAATACCCATCACAGTTGGAGCAATTATTCTAATTGGAATTTTGTCGATAGTAAATTTTATTGGAATCAAAGAATCTGCTTGGGCAAATACCATTTTTGCAATAATTACTGCGGGGGGATTGATACTCATAATATTTTTAGGATTCTCAACAGAACCTGTTGAATCCATAGATTATTTTGAAATGCCAAATGGTATTACAGGAATAATTCTCGCATTTGTTTTGATATTTTTTGCATTTATTGGATTTGAAGATATGGCAAATGTTGCAGAAGAGGTTAGAAGGCCTCACAAAACGATTCCTAGAGCCATTATCTTATCAATAGTAATTACTGGAGTAATTTACATTCTAGTTTCATTATCTGTAATTCGAATTTTAAATTGGGAAGAATTAGCTGTTTCATCAGCCCCTCTTGCTGATGTTGCACATTCGGTTTTAGGAACAAATGGAAGCATTGCTTTATCACTAATTGCGCTTTTTGCAACCGCAAGTACTGTTTTGATTACATTGGTTGCGGGAGCACGAATCATGTATGGAATGGCAAAAAGTAACTCATTACCACAATTTTTAGGCAGAATTCATCCTAAAACAAAGACTCCATGGATTGCAGTAATTGGAATATTAGTTACTTCAGTAGGATTTGCTTTTGTTGGAGATATTGTAATTGTTGCAAATATCGTTGTTTTTGCTGTAGTTATTACATTTGCAGCAATTAATTTAGCAGTAATTGTTCTACGATATACAGAACCAGTTTTAGAGAGACCTTTTAGAGTTCCAGTAAATATTGGAAAGTTTCCAATATTACCGTTATTTGGATTTGGAACTACAGTCTATATGGCATTACAGTTTAAAATTGAAGTTGTACTTGTAGGTATAGCAATTATTGGGATTGGTATGGTTTTGTATGTAATTTTGAAAAAAAGAAATAATTTTATAGACTCTAGTTAATTTCTTTTAGATTTTGTTAGCGCAACAATTGCAATAGTAATTCCTAGAATACCAACTCCAATTCCAATATATCCAACATTCATCTGTTGTTTACTTTCTTCAAGATTTGCTACTGTATCTTTTAATTCATTAATATCTTCGATTAATGCAGTATGACCATCAATCATTTGTTGTAGTGTAATATCTGATGGTTCAGGAAATTCTATGTAAGCACGTTCTGCAACTTTTGGAGGATGCATTGATAGACTAATTGGAGTGTCTTTAATTGTTCCTAATATGTTTGCTTGATAAAACCCAGAAACAGTTGGATTGACAAATGCATGATACTTTCCTGGAAGATTATGATCAGGAGAAATATGAAGTGTTATGCTTTCATCTTTGTATATTAGTTTTATCTTAACTGTTTCTTGTAATCCCTCAATTCCATTTTGAAACTTTTGAGATCCTGCACATTCGATTGGTTTAGTAATTTCAGGACATGAAAATAAGGGACTAACATAGAATTCAATTGCGTTTGTTTCTCCTGAAACAACTGGCTCATTCATCCAACCAATTTCTACCCTATAATCTCCAACAGCGTCAATTGTATGTCCATATGCTACACCAATTAAGCCTGGAATAATTAACAAAACCAGTAATAGATAAGATTTCAATACTAAAAAAACTATAGTTTGTTTTTAAAAATGTTTTAGTAATTTCTGTAAATGAGTTTGAATTTTGATGTTTTACCAATTATGCATCTGCATACATTGAAACTTCCCAAGCTGTGGGAGTTTGTGCAAATGCAGTATATTCTTTGTATTTTAGTTCAGTATATTTACCAAGAAAATCTTTGGTGAAAACCTCTTCTAAGAATGCAGAATCACTTTGTAAAGAATCAAGTGCTCCTTTTAGTGATACTGGCAGAGATCCAATGTTATACTCATGTTTCTTTTCAGCAGTAAGTTTGTAGACATTTTCTTCAATTGGATCACCAGGATCAATTTTATTTTTAATTCCATCTAGTCCTGCTAATAATAATGCAGATTCTAAAAGATAGATATTTGCAGTAGGATCAGGTACACGATATTCTAATCTTTTACTTTTTTCTTGATTTCTAGTGTACATTGGAACTCTGATTGCAGCAGATCTATTACCTAATCCCCAACAAACATTGACAGGTGCTTCAAATCCTGGAACTAGACGTTTGTATGAATTTGTTGTAGGGTTTGATATTGCACAAAGAGCTGATGCATGACTCAAAATTCCACCAACATAATATCTTCCAGTTTGACTCATCTGAGCTACTTTATCATCTTGATCATACATTGCATTTGTATTTTCGTTCCACAAGCTCTGATGAGTATGCATTGCAGATGCATTATCACCAAAAATTGGTTTTGGCATAAATGTTGCAACTTTATTTTTTCGTTTAGCTTTGACTTTGACTAAATTTTTCACTCCAATTACATGATCAGCCATCTGGATCATTTCATCATATTCAAGATTAATTTCACATTGACCAGAAGTTGCGACTTCATGATGTTCTGCTTCTATTCTAATCCCAAAGAAATTATACAAATCATCACATACATCCTTTCTAAACCCCTCTAGAGTATCCTTAGGTTGAGATGGGTAATATCCTTCTTTCAAATTAATTGCAGTACTAACATTTCCTTTAGCCCAAGGTGATTCTTTAGATTCAATAGAATATCCCGAACCACCGTATGATTGGGTTGCAGCATATGGAGATGGATAAACATTGATAGTATCAAAAACAAAAAATTCTATTTCAGGTCCCCAGTTTGTATGAGTTAATCCAAACTCTTTGAGCTTCTTTGATGCTTTATGTGCAATTCCTCTTGAATCCCTATTGTATCTTGAACTTTCATCAGTACTTCCATCATACAAATCACAGAAGATTCGAGCATTTCTTCTATTGCTAGGATCATAATCAGATGGAAGAATTTTAAATGAGGTTGGGTCTGGCATCAAAATCATATCAGAGTGATTTACAGATTTGAATCCAACAATTGAGCTTGCATCCAATTTCTCAAGGCCGTTTACAAAACTGTTTTCATCAATTGCATAGCTTGGCATACCGACGTTATGCAGTTCACCGAAAATATCTACAAACCAAAAATCAATAAATGAAATTTTTTCAGCTTTTATGGTTTGTAGCACTTGTTCTGCGTTCAATTGATAATTTTAGAAAATCAATTTACTAATGTTATCATGTAAAGATAGATTTGACAAGATGGTCAGGTAAATTATGAAAATTAACTGCTTTTTGATGTCTTGAGTGCATTTAATTCATCTTCAAAGAAGAATTTGTCACCAAATGCAGGTTTTAAATCATCTAACCAAATCGCATTTTCGTCGTATTTTGCAAAAAATGGTTCTTTAACCCAGTTTGGGTTTCGCCCCTGCAAAAATCTTAAAACAAGTAATTTTTGATCGTTAAATTCTGCAGTTCCAACAACCTGAACTTTTCCAGGGGTTGCTGACATACTAGGTCCGCGTACGGTTCTTGCCAACCCACTAACAGAAGAATATGCTTGGCTAAAGATTTCATATGCTTTGACTAAAGGAACTCCGAAATAATGCTGAGCGCCTGTGTCTCTTACAACAAACATGTAGTAGGGTATACAACCAAGTTGAACTTGTTTGGTCCACATTTTTGACCACATTTCTGCATCGTCATTAATATGAGCTAAAAGTGGAGATTGTGTTCTAATTTGAGCACCAGTTTTTCTAACTTCTTTAATTGCAGATTTTACGGCATTTGTTGACAGTTCATTAAGATGATTAAAGTGCGCCATAATTGCAAGGTGTAACCCGTTATCAGTTATTTTTCTAAAAATATCTAACATTTCTTGTGAGTCAGCATCTGTCAAAAATTTGTAAGGCCAATAAGAAAGAGCTTTTGTTCCAATTCTGATTGTTTTGAGGTTTGGAAGTTTAGATTCGATAAGAGCATCTATATATTTTGAGAAAATCTTTGCTTTCATAATCATAGGATCACCACCGGTAAATAAGATATCAGAAATTTCTGGATGTTCTGAAACATATTGTATTAGTTGTTCACCTTCTTGCATAGCAAATTTCATTTCATCCATTCCAACAAATTGTGGCCATCGAAAACAAAAACTACAATATGCATGACAAGTTTGACTTTGACTAGGGAAAAAGAGGCAGGTTTCTTTGTATTTATGTTGCATTCCATAAAGTTTAGTTCCATCTTTTAGTGTTGGAACATTTAGTTCCATTTGTCCAGCTGGATGTGGATTTAATTGTAAACGAATTTCATTTGCAACAGATGCAATTTCTTTTTTATCAGAATTATTTCTTAAAACAGATTCCATTTTTTTGTAATGTTCTGGTTTTAACATTTCCTTTTGAGGAAAAGTCAATACATACATTGGATCAGTAGGTATGTTTTTCCAATCAATTAATTGTTCAACAACATAATTATTTGCTTTAAATGGCAAAACATTTCCTACAACTTCCATTTCAAATTGAGTTTCTTTTGAAATATTCTGGATTTGTGGGAGAGTGCGGAAATTTGATAATGTGTATGATTTTAATGATGGATTCTCATCCCAAACTGATTCTTGATAGGTCATTTAGTAAATAGTACTCAAACCCTTGTTAAAGGTTACATGTTTCTTACGCATAAAATTTTTTGAATTTGATTAGAATATGGGTTAACCTTTGTATTCTAGAACATAATTTTGGTTAGAATAGTGATTAAACATGGCTGAAGAAGAATTATCACAAATTTCTGTAGGGGAGTTTGAGACTGTTTCTGAGCTTTTAGCATCATCTGAGTCACTTCAATTAGCATTTTTCATTATGATTGTAGGAATAATTGGAATAGTTATTGGGTATAGAAAATTTTCATCGTGGGTAGGTTCACAAAAATTCTATTATCAAAGACCTCATTTTTCAAGATTTGTACGTAGATCTGTTCTGCCATTTTTTGCTATTGCGTTAATTACTGCAATTAATGTTTACATTCAAACTGGTGAATTATTAGGAGAAGATTTATCGCTAGTTCAAGGAGAGGATATATCTCCTCAAGAAACATTTGCAAAGATTCTCAATACTTTTAATATTTTAGTAATTGGCTATACAATTTCACATCTGATTCCAATTGTTCTTACTAAACGTGATAAATCCATCTTAGAAAAAGAGGATTTTGAAGCATGGTTTGAGATGAGAGGATTTGTTGATGATAAAGATGATCTATTTCATAAGCTGTACAAGTGGGTTCCACCAAAAATTACTCCTGAAGATATTGAAGAAGAAAAATTCCAAGAAATGCTCAAGACTGAAAAAGGAACGCAATACTTGGAACAATTTCGAACAACAAAAGGTAATCCAATTGGAGGATATGAGAAATTAGTTGAAAATCCATTTGAAGAATGGAAGAAATCAGAACGTACAAAATATGAAAAATATTTCCAAAATTGTATTACTGGTGAAAATCAATCTGGTAGAAAACTAAGACTTGGTGCAAAACCTGATGAGATATTTCCAATTGATATATGGCGAGAAGAGAAAAGAGTGCATGGTTATGAACCAATAATTCCAAGTTCACGTCCTCCTGGATATGCAAAAAAGAAAAGAGAAGGTATTCCAAAGTCTGCAAAACAAATACTTCCTATAGGAATTTTCATTGCAACAATTTTGGGAGTTGTTGCATGGTGGGGAGTAGATTTGATTGTTATTGCAACAGCCACAGGAGGATTTTCAATTGGTTTAGGTTTGGCATTACAAGAAACTATGCAGAATTATTTTGCTTATATCATGATTAGAAAAGACAAAATTTTCGTTGAAGGGGATAGAGTACAACTTGAGACTGGTTATAATGGATATGTGCATAAAATCACGCCTAGAGTAACATACATCAGGGATGCATTATACGAATCAATTGCAGTAATTCCAACTAGACAATTAGTTTCTGCACAGATAATCAATTACACCAAAGAAAACAAACTTGTTCCAGCAGTTGTTAAAGTTGGAGTTTCTTATCTAAATAATCCTAGACAAGTTGCATCAATTTTGGTGAAAGTTGGTAAGCGAGGAATGAAAGAGATTGTTGATGTAAAGGGCAGACATCTAGTAAGACAAAATAGATGTCCATATCTAAATCAAAATAAACCAAGTTGTGGTTGCGATAAAGAACTCCATGTAGAAATATCACAACCTGTTGTTAGATTTAATGATTTTAATGATTCATCACTTGATTTTTCAATGTGGGTATATGTCAGAGATTATGGTGCTCAATTCAAAACAAAAACTGATTTGAGGATGATAATGTATGAAGAATTCAAGAAATATGATATTAGAATTCCATGGCCAATTCGAACTGTCTATCAAGGAGATGAGAAGAAAGAATTTGAAGAGATTAGTCAATTAGATCCAGATAGAAATAAGGTAATTGAGGACTATGGTCTTGGGGATCTTGGACGTGGAGAAGGAGACGATTAGTTTTATTTTTCTCAAAACTTAAGAATCCCATTAAATCACATTTTCTTGTTGAGTAAGATATCAGTAATTTCAGGAAAAGCTTCAGAAGATTTAGCAAGAAAGTTATCTAGAAAGATAAAGGCTAATCTCGTAAAATCAGAAATTAGAGTTTTTGCTGATGGAGAAAGTAAAATTACTCTAAAGGGAAGTTTATCAAAAAGGAAATGTGTTGTTGTACAGTCAATTTATCCTCCAGTAGATACAAATTTAGTTCAAGCATTATCACTAATTTCAAAAGCTAAAGAAAAATCATCAGAAGTAATTGCAGTCATTCCATATATTGGGTATGCAAGACAAGACAGAGAATTTTTACCAGGAGAGATTATTACGATGAAGGTTCTTGGCAAGTTGTTCAAAGGAGTTGGTGCATCAAAAATTCTTGCTGTTGACATTCACAGTATGATTGGCTTCAAACATTTCACTATCAAAACAAAAAATGTAACTGCAATTCCGGATCTAGTGAAATATTTCAAGAAATTGAGCCTGAAAAATCCCCTTGTTGTATCTCCTGATCAGGGTGGAAAGGATAGAGCAAAAGAATTCGCAAAGGAATTTGGGTTAGAGTATATTGCTCTACAGAAAAAGAGAGATAGAAGAACTGGTAAAGTCAAAATTAAAACAAAAAACGCAGATGAGGTTGTAAATAGAGATTTAATTTTAGTTGATGATATGATAAGTACTGGAGGGAGTATTATCAAAGCAACACAATTTCTTAAAAAACAAAAATGTAAGAGAGTTTTTGTTGCATGTACACATGCCCTTTTAATGAATAATGCAGAAAAGAAAATTAGAAAAGCAGGTGTTTCAAGAATTATTAGTGCAAATACAATTCCAGGTAAAACATCAATTGTAGATGTTTCAAATACAATTGCAAAGGCAATAATATAATGCCAGAAAGTTTCTTTATTTTATCTAAAGATTATCTACAATTAGCAATAGACGAGATAATTGCAGTATCAAAAATGTATGATAGATTTTCTAAAGTAAAAGTAATTTTTAATTTGGTAATAGTTCAATCAAAAACAAATTGGGAAACAATTGCAAAACGTGCTACATTTGTGAGAACTGCTGGCCAAATTTTAAGAAAAATGTCAGGATTATTCGTAGATGAAGAAAAATTTGAAATACTAAAAAATGCCAATACTTTTGTTTGTAGAATTATTAATTTATCATCTAATCAATTTAACATTCCAGAATTAGAAAGTTCTATGGGGGATATGATTTCAAAATTCTCAAAAGCTAAAGTAAAAATTAAAAATCCAGACATCATCGTTTATCTAATTTTTACTGATAAAGAAAATTTCTTTGGTTTCTCAAAAAAAACAAAAAGTTCAAAGAGACCAAAAAAACTCAAAAATCATCCTAATGAATTAGATTGGAAGTTATCTAGAATTATGCTTAATTTGATAGGATTAAAAAAAGGAGAAATTGTTTGTGACCCATTTTGTGGTACAGGAACCACACTTTTAGAGGCGGAATCAATGGGGATTCATGGTATTGGAATTGATTTTAATGAGAAAATGTGTGAAATGTCAAAGGAAAATCTCAAAGCAAATGGTTTCAAATCAGATGTTTTAGAAGATGATTTTCATAAATTATCTGAAATTTCTGGAAAATTTGATGGAATTGTGACTGATATACCATATGGAAGAAACTCTAAAACTAGAAAAGAACCAAAAGAAACTCTGAAAGAATTTTTTTCAATTATTCCTAAAAAGAAGAGATTTGCAATAATGTTCAAAAAAGAACTTGGAAATGATTTGAAATTAAAAGGATTAAAAAAATATGAAATCTATAGGCATAAAAGCTTGACAAGGACAATTTTGATCAAATGAAACTTGTATTCTTAGGAACATCAGCAGCTCAACCTACCGAAAATAGAGGATTGTCTTGTATTTGTTTAGAGAGAGAAGGAGAGATCTTGATGTTTGATGCAGGAGAGTCTTCACAAATTTCCTATATGAAATCAGGTTTAGGATGGAACAAAAAAATGAAAATATTTGTCACTCATCTACATGGAGATCATTGTGTAGGTATTCTAGGATTATTACAAACAATGTCTATGCAAAAGAGAACTGAAACTTTAGAAATCTTTGGTCCAAGTGGAATTGATGAGTTCATTGGTGCGAACATCAAAATATTAAATTTTGGATTGTCATTTCCTGTTTTAATTACTACTGTTAAAGAAGGAAAAATATTTGAAGAAAAAAAATATTCCATATATGCATGCAAAGCAAATCATTCAATTATTACATTCTCATATCTATTTGAAGAAAAAGATAAGCCAGGAAGATTTAATGTAGAAAAAGCTAAAGAATTAGGCATACCTGAAGGAGAATTGTGGAATAAATTACAAAATGGGAATGAAATTACAATTAATGAAAAAATAATAAAACCAGAACAGGTATTAGGTGAAAAACGTCCTGGTATAAAGATAGGTATTTCAGGTGATACAATACCTACTGCAGAATTACAAAAATTTTTTGAAGAATGTGATTATCTTGTATTTGATTCTACATTTTTAGATGAAGAAAGACAGAAAGCACAAGACACATGTCATTCTACTGCAAAACAAGCTGCAACTTTAGGGAAAAATGCACGAGTCAAAAATTTAGTTTTGACGCATTTTTCAGCTAGATACAAAGATGAAATTAAACATTTGAAGGAAGCAGAAGAGGTTCATAATTCAGTGATAACTGCAAGAGATCTATTAGAAATAGAAATTAAATGATGTTTGAATCAATCAAAGATCAGATTAAAGACGCTAAAAAAATTGTATTTGTAACAGGGGCAGGAATGTCACAAGAAAGTGGAATTCCTACATTTAGAGGCAAAGATGGATTATGGAGAAATTATGATGCGATGAAATTAGCTACAATTGATGCGTTTTATGATAATCCAAAATTGGTGTGGGAATGGTATAATGAAAGAAGAAGTAACATTTTTTCAGTAGAACCAAATCAAGGACATAAGGCAGTTGCGGAACTTGAGAAATATACCAAAGTTGTGGTTTTAACACAGAATATCGATGGTCTTCATCAAAAAGCAGGCAGTTCAGAAGTGTTAGAATTACACGGAAGCATAGTCAAAATCAAGTGTTCAGTTTGTAATTTTAGAGAGGAAATAATGACGGAGTTTTCTGAAATTCCACCTCTTTGTAAGTGTGGAAATATACTCAGACCAGATGTGGTTTGGTTTGGAGAATCTTTACCACAAGATGTATTGCAAAAAGCTATGGTTTATGCAGGTCAATGTGATTTAATGGTGATTGCTGGTACATCACTAGTTGTATCCCCAGCAAATACACTGCCAATCTATGCAAAACAAAATGATGCAGTTTTAGTAGAAATTAATCCAAAAGAAACTGAGATGTCTTCAGAAATGGATCTAGTTGTAAGGAATACTAGTGCAATTGCCTTGCCTGAGTTTGTTTCATTGTTTAAAGAATATTAATTATTGTGTAAATACACCATTGATTTTTGAACCAGAATCATCACCTGGATTAAATACGGATGATGTAACTGTGCCATAATCTTCATGTTCGATAATCATATCTACATAGTAAGGAATACCAGTAGCATCATTTACAGTAGTTTCAAACATTGATGTAAAAAAAGTTCCCGAAAAAATTTCTTTTTGTTCAGTTCTGATCACAACATTAACACTTTTTGTTTTTCCGCTTGAATCAGAATATTGAAGTAAAATATTATCATCAGATTGTTGTTTGGTAGATAAGGATAATGTTTCATATGTTATTGGGGAAGTACTTTGATCTGATGTTGGATTATTTACAGTTTGTGTAGTAGAGGGTTTAGAATTTTGAGAACTTGAACCGCCTGTAAAAATATTTTGTATTGATTCAAGAGGATTAAAATTAGAAACTTCTTCGGTGATTACTTTTTGAGATGATTCTTTTGCTTCAATAATTTCATTAGAAATTGTATCTCCAGCTTCACTTATTTCATTAGTTATTGCATTGTTTGTTTTGTCTACAATTTTATCTATTGATTCATCAATTCTTTGCTCTACAGAATCTGAGGCTTTTGAACCTAAATCAGCTACATCGTCCTTTAATGAATCAAGTACAGTAGCAGAAGTGGTTGGAAATAAAGTATCAATTTCATTTGAGAATATCATGCCTCCTAAGATTACAATGCCGATAATTATACCTAATTTTATGAACATTTGATAATAATTCAAAAAAATGGATTTTAGATTCAAACTTAAAAAAATATTCAAAATGATTGAATTTTCTTAGCTAAGTTTCATCATCTCTAAAAATCATCCAATTGATGATCCTATCAATATTAGACGAATTAAGAATCACCTTTATTGGTCCTAAGGGGGATTCTTCTGCTTCCTCACAAATTGCTATTTTTCCAGCAAAAGCTGCTTGTTTGTTTAGATAAAACCATGTAGTATTATTTTCTACATTTTTTTCAAGGTTACGTCTATAGGTTTTTTGAGATTGTTTGGATTGAATTATTTCATAAATCTTTTCCAAAGAATTCAAATCATTAGATATTGCACCAACTGAATAATTTTTAATTTCAATATTTGATTCTGGAAAAATATTTGCAATTGCTATTTTGATTTTATTTGGATCCTCAGAAGAGTTTATTGAACATAGCATTTCTATTTTACAATCAATATTTGGAATTTTCATTCTATCCAACTTTGAATAATTTTGTATGCAGATTCAATTAATTCATCTTTTGTCAAACCAGTATTTGATATTGCATCATCAGATAATGCAATTGGATTACTAATACCAACACCTAATTCACGACTATCTCTTTCTTTAAAGTGATCTTTTGTTTGAGGATCATCTGATCTGCCTCTTTTTTGCAAAAAATCAAACCTTGTATCAGTTGATGCATGAATCGCAAGAAGTTTAACATTACCAAATTTTCTAAGTACTTGTATCTCATCTATAGATCTTAATCCATCAACTAATATCACATCTGATGAAGAGGATTCTATTTTTGGCTTGATCAATTCTGCTACTGCACCAGGTCCATTTTTTTCTCTAAGCTCAAGCATTAGTTTTCCAAGATTTTCTCTGGTTGGTTCTAGATTTCTTTTTGTTGCTTCTTCTCTAACTGCATTTCCCATATTGATAATTTGATATCCTCTTGGTTTCAATCCTTCAGCAATTGTGGATTTTCCAGCACCAGGCATTCCTGTCAAGCATACAATTAGTTTTTTCAACATATACCAAAACTGAAGCTGGTCTATGAAGCTACCGGAAATTATTATAAAGATACATCAAAGACTGTTGTATGCGAACTTTTGTAGCAATTGAAATTTCAAATGATGATATAATTAATTCCATTAAAAAATTTCAATCCGAGATCAACATTAATGCAAAACCAGTTGAAGTTAAAAATCTTCATTTTACATTACAGTTTTTAGATGAGATTTCAGAAGATATTTCTCAAAAAGTAATTCAAGCTCTTCGTACAATTGAATTTTCAAGTTTTGCTGTTTATTTAAGAGGAGTAGGTGCATTTCCAAAAGCTAAATTTCCTAGAGTAATTTGGATTGGAACTGATGAACAAGGAGGAAATATGCTAATTCAGCTATCGAAAAAAGTTGAAAAAGTACTTGAACCATTAGGATTTTTTTCAGATAAACCATTCAAACCTCATATCACAGTATTTAGGATTAAAAAGAAGATAGGAGATATAACAAAAGAATTGGAGAAACAAAAGACAAGAGATTTTGGAATGCAAAGAGTTACTGCAATAAAATTAAAAAAAAGTGATCTTACATCAGATGGACCAATCTATTCTGATTTAGAGGAGGTTAAAGCAAGAAAATGAAAAAAATAATTTCCAAAGTTTCAAAAACTGTTATCCCATCAAAAATAATGGAAAAATCGAAAAAACAAACTAGTGAATTAGCATTTCAGCTAGTAGAGAAAGAAGTTAAGAAATTTCCAGAAGTGGTAGGGTTAGAATTTGGTGGTTCATTTGCAAAAGGGACTTGGTTATCAAAAGATGCAGACGTAGATATTTTTCTAAGATTCAAAAAATCTACATCAGAAGAAAAATTTGAAAAAATCTCTAAGAAAATTGGTTTTGAATCATTAAAGAAATACAATCCATATGTTAGATATTCAGAGCATCCATATGTTGAAGCAAAAATTAAAAATACTAAGATTAACGTTGTGCCATTTTATGATGTAAAAATTGGAAAGTGGAAAAGTGCTGCAGATAGATCTCCATTTCATACTAAATTTATGAAAAAATCGTTAACATCAAAAATGAGAAATGAGGTTAGAATATTGAAAACATTTCTTAAATCTAATAGAATTTACGGAGCAGAAATTGCAAAGCAAGGTTTTAGTGGTTATGTTTCAGAAGTTTTGATTCTACACTATAGAAGTTTTGAAAATGTTATCAAGTCAATATCAAAAATTAGTGAGAATGAGGTTATTGGGAAAACTTCAAAGAAGTTTGAAACATCAATTGTAATAATAGATCCAATTGATAAGAATAGAAATTTAGCTGCCGCAATTTCTGATGAAAATCTTGGAAAATTCATCCTTGCAGCTAGAGCTTTTAAGGAAAATCCTAGTTCAGCTTTCTTTAAAAATAAAAAATCCAAAGCATCAAAGAAATATTCTAAAAATTTGTTAGTGATAAAATTTGAATTCAAAATTAGGAGTCCAGATATAATTTGGGGACAAATTAAGAGGGCGACTTCGTCTTTAGTGACTCAATTAGAGTTAGGAGGGTTCAACGTGTTAAGAAGTAAATCTTATACAGATCAACAAAAAGATGCCTACCTCTTTTTTCTATTGGAATCTACAAAGATTTCAAGTATTTATCAGAAGAATGGACCCGAATTTTTTAGAGAAAATAGTTCCAAAGGTTTTATTTCTAAAAATCGTAGGAATTTAGAATTAATATGGATTGGAAATAATAAAAAAATAATTTCGCTAGAAAAAAGAAAACATACAGATGTAGTCAAATTTATGACAGGATTTTTGAAGAAGAATCTTCAAACTGGCATTCCAAAAGGTCTTCAAAATGATTTCAAACGTGGTTTCAAAGTTTCAGTTGGAAACAAAAACTTATGCAAATCAATTAAAGAGGAAGCCGATGAATTGATTTCAACAGATGGCACATTCCTTTATTTCAATTAAGAAATTTAATAATAAACCATATTCAGTAATTCTTGGATATCCAAAAGCTACTACTCGTCAAATAGAATCAAGAATAAATGAGTTAGAGAAATTGAAAATAAATTCAATTTCACTGGTAGGTCCTACTACACTTGGAAAGTTAGCAATTTTAGGTAAAGGATACGTTGGAGTGGTGGTTCTTGCAAAAAGAGGTGCCAAACAAGTAGCACTAAAAATTAGAAGAATGGATTCGCAAAGAAAAGAAATGAAAAAGGAAGCAGATTTGTTAAAAATAGTAAATTCAGTCAATGTTGGACCAAGAATGATTCAAGCTAGTAAAAATTTTTTAGTTATGGAATATCTTGAGGGAGAGAAAATTGGTGAGTGGATACAAATGTTAAAAGGAGTAGGTAGTGCAAAAAAATTAAAATCTATAATTAGAAATATTTTAGAAGATTGTTATAGATTGGATCAAATAGGTTTTGATCATGGTGAATTAAGCAATATTTCTAAACATATTATTGTAGGAAAAACAAAATCCAGTCTCATTGATTTTGAAAGTTCTAGCACTAAAAGAAGACCATCAAATGTAACATCGATTACGCAAGCAATTTTTATTGGTTCAGGTATTACAAAAAAAGTTCAAAAAATTTACAAAAATCCTTCTAAAGAAAAAATCATCAAAGCTTTGAAAAATTATAAACATGAAAAAACACGAGCAAGTTTTGAAGAGTTACTGAAAATTCTAAAATTATAATGGGACCGGCAGGATTTGAACCTGCGACCACTAGTCCCCCAGACTAGTATCATACCAAGCTAGACGACGATCCCTCTTCTCAAATGCACAAAATGAAATTATTAAATCGTCGTATTAACTTAGATAATTTATGAAGATTTGTAGTATTTGTCATAAGATCTCTGGAACTGATCAAGATCATATTGATTGTATTCAAAAAAGAAGAATTGAACTTGAAGATGATGATCTTAAGAATAAACTTCCAGAAAAATTAGATTTAGCAAAAAATCCTCAAGATTTAGGTGTAGAAGTAAGAGCTATTTTAGAACATTTAACGAAAGAGAAAGATAAGACAGAAAAATTTTAGTTGTTTTGATATTTTTGATTTATCGTTCTTGTGTTGTAGGTCTTATCAAAACTTCATTGACATTTACATGAGGTGGAGATTCAACTGCAAATAGAATTGCGTTTGCAATATCTTCTGCTTGTAATGCTTCCATTTTCTTTGCATTTTCAACGAATGCCTTTAGAGATTCATCAGTAATTGTGTCATTTAGTTCTGTTGCAACAACCCCAGGTTCAATGCTAGTTACTCGAATATTAGAACGAACACTAAATTCTTGTCTCAATCCCTCACTAAATGCTGCAACTGCATGTTTTGTTGCACAATAAACACTACCAGCTGGAAAAACAATTCTTCCAGCTACAGATGAGAGATTTACAATATGACCAGATTTTTTTTCTTTCATATGAGAAATAACCGAGGCTGTTGAATACAAAACGCCTTTGATGTTAACATCAACCATTTTATCCCATTCATCCACTTTGAGATTTTTGAAAAAACTAAGAGGCATTAGACCTGCATTATTTACAAGTATATCAATTGAGCCCCATTTCTCTAAAACTGCTTTTGCAAAATTTTCACATTCTGTTTTTTGTGTAACATCTAATTTTTGATAGAATACATCTCCATTATCAGCAGAGATCTTTTTTGCAAGTTCTTCTAATCTATCAACTCTTCTGGCACCTATAGCAACTTTAGCACCTGCTTTTGACAGTGCTAAGGCAGTAGCAAATCCTATACCACTGCTTGCTCCAGTAATTATTGCCACTTTATCTTTAATCATCTAGAACGCATGTGATTTCAACATCGTAAAAATGTTTAGACATTCAAAAGTTAAAGAAAAAATACTGGCAACTTTATTAAAAGAAAAATAGTAAATTAAGAAGTAATGAGGTCGGAAAAATGTGCATATTGCGGAGATCTGACAGATTTACCATTTCAATGTAATTATTGTAAAGATCCATTTTGTGCAGAACATAGACTTCCAGAAGAACATAGATGTGTAAAGCTAAGTCAAATTAGGGCAAAAAGATTTGGTGAAAAAAAAGTCATACGTGATGGTGGACGAAACAAGCCAAATTTTTTCAAACGTATGTTTGGAAGATTTTAAATCAATAAGGACTCTTTTCAGGAGAAATTTTTGCACGTTTTCCTTGATAGATTAATGCAATAGCTAGTGCAAACATTACCATTGCTGTTAATGGAAAATTTTGTGGGGCAGGTAAGATAAACCAATAGTAAACTCCAAAGCCGATACATACTGTTGCTTGAGTCCATAGTTTAATCCATTTTGGCGCTTTGACTAATCTACTAATTGCCTCAACGATAAAGATTCCAATTACTGGATAAATTGTGTAAAATAGAAAATCGATTACATCAACGCCTGTATGAGACATAATATGAAAATAAAATAGGCATAATTTCTATCTAATCTTCCCATCTAACCTTAGTTGCGACATTTTTAGCAATTAAGGCCTGAGCATTTTCATATGGGATTGTAGCTATATCTTCGGTTTTGAAGGGGCCGTATTTTTCAAGATCAGCACCAACAATCTCATCTACTTCATTAAGAAATCTAATGACAATTTTTTTTGTTTTATGATTTTGAGATAGTGATTCAAGAAATTTTGATTTTCCATTGATTGTTGCTGAAAGAATCATTTCTGTTCTTTCTCTTTGTTCTTCATGCGAATCTAAAATGAATTTTTCCTCGTCTAGAAGATTTTCCATTTCTAAATTAGTTGAATTTGAAATTTTATCTAATCTGATATTAATCAATAATGATGTTAACTCAGTTGTCATTTCTATCAAAGCATTTTTGATTTTATTTTCTATACCATCAAATTCTTGTTTCTTTAAATTTCCAATAAAATCAGAGAGATTTCTATAAAAGTTTGGATCAATCTCCATTATGGAATCACTTTCAGTTTCTCGTAAAACTGTATGATGTAATGAGTTGATATCGATTTGATTTGATTCTGACATTTCTTACCTAATCCTTAAATGCTGGATGTATTTGTGTTTGATTGAAGTACAAAATTGCCCTATAAAGTTAGTCATGGAAAAGCGATCCAAGTAACATACTCACCAGATGAAGTTTTTGCAAGAATTCAGCATGAGGGAATTCAATTTATTGATCTACAATTTACAGGTCTTACAGGTCGTTTTCATCATACTACAATTTCAGCAAATACATTTACTCCTGAACAAATGCGGGATGGATTACCTAAACTAGATGGGTCATCAATTATTGGTTTTACTAGCATTGATGATTCAGATCTACTTTTAAAACCAGATCCAAATACATTTGCAATTATTCCATGGATGACAGAAAACAAAACAGCCAGACTGCTTTGTGATGTTTATTGGGGAGAAAATAGAGGAAGATTATCAAGAGATCCTAGAGGAATTGCTCAAAAAGCAGAAGAATACACCAAATCTCAGGGATTTGATTTTAGTAATTGGGGTCCTGAGGTAGAATTCTTTGTTTTTGATAAAGTGTTTTGGGATGTTTTAACACCATACAAAGGACAATCTTATGCAATTGAATCAAAAGAAGCACCATGGAATCATGATGGTGATGGATATCCAATGGGATTACAAGAAGGATATTATCCTAGTACACCACATGATACTCTTACACCATATAGAAATGAGTGTGTAAACATTCTCAACAAAAATTTTGGAATCTTGTGTGATAATCATCATCACGAGGTTGCAACTGCAGGACAATGTGAGATTGATATTAGATATGATCTTATGACTAATGCGGCAGATGCTGCACAAACTTACAAATATGTTATTAGAAACGTTGCAAAGAAATTTGGAAAAGTTGCAACAATGATGCCTAAACCAATAGCAATGGACTCAGGTTCTGGGATGCATGTTAATGTTAGTTTATGGAAAGGAAAAGATAATGCATTTTATGATCCAGATGATGAGATTGAATTAAGTCAAATTGGCAGATATTTCTGTGGTGGAATTATTAATCATGCAAAAGCATTATCTGCAATTTGTAATCCTACAACTAACTCATATCATAGATTAGTACCTGGATATGAAGCTCCAGCATACATTGCATGGAGCTCAGGAAATCGTTCAGCTATAGTAAGAGTTCCAAAACATCTTACAGGAAAAGAGTATTCACATCTAAAACGACTTGAATTTAGAGCACCTGATCCTTCATCAAATCCATATCTTGTTTTTGCATCTGTAACAGCTGCGGGAATGGATGGAATAAAAAAGAAGATGGATCCTGGGGATCAGGTACGTGATGATATCTTTAAGATGACTAGATCCGATAGGGCAAAAAGAGGTATAGGCGTTCTTCCAAAAAGTCTTGGGGAAGCATTAGATGAATTAGAAAGTGATAGAAAATTCCTTAGCCCAATTTATACAAGTGATGTTATAGATAAAATTATAGAATTAGAAAGAAGAGATCAACGTGAGATATCTATTAGACCACATCCTCACGAGTTTTATCTTTACTTTGATGTTTAGACTCTTCCAGTAAATTGGAAGATAAAGTGTAATGAGATAGTTATTAGAGCAAATCCTCCTCCAAGAAAAATTATTCTTTTATTTTCAGATGTAGCAGCTTTGTATAATAAAACTCCACCAGCAAGACCTACAAACAAAACTATAACTCCTAAAATTACATTGTCAAAACTTTGGTGAGTAATAATTGGATAAAAAAATCCAGAAAGTAATGCAAAAAATGCAACTAGGTAAATGTATTTGAACCCAGTGAGCATTCTGGAGGATGTTTTATTCAATGTTGTTCGTAAATATAGTTATCAAATAAACTTTTGAAAAATTTCAAAATAATTTACATCATTCCGCCCATGTCAGGCATTCCACCCATTCCAGGTGGCATTCCACCCATTCCAGGTGGCATTCCACCCATTCCAGGTGGCATGCCTCCTTCTCCTCCACCAGGTGGGCCACCTGCAGATTTTTGGGTAGCAATCACATCATCAATTCTAAGAATCATACATGCAGCTTCAGAAGATGCAGAGACAACCTGAAGTTTAACTGCAAGGGGTTCAATAATATCACTTGATTTCATATTAGCAATCTTTCCTTTCATTACATCAATTCCAGTCCATTTTTCTCCTTTCTGTTGTTTTGAACGAAGAAGTGTTAGTGTGTCAATTGGATCCATTCCAGCATTTTCAGCTAACGTTAGTGGAATTGATTCTAAAGCATCAGCAAATTTTTCTGCAGCTAACTGTTCTCGTCCTTCCAGAGATTTTGCCCATCCTCTAAGTTTTGTTGCAGCATATGTCTCAGGAGCACCTCCACCTGCAACGATTTCAGGTTTTTCGATTACGTCTTTTACAACCATTAATGCATCATGAACAGAACGTTCAACTTCATCTACTACTCTTTGTGAACCACCTCGAAGTAGAAGTGTAACAGATTTTGGATGTTTACATCCTTCTACAAATACCCATTTATCTTCTTCAATTTTTCTTTCTTCAACAAGATCTGCACTACCTAGATCTTTCTCGAAAAGATCATCAAGATTTGTAACTATTCTAGCACCTGTTGCTTTTGCAAGTTTAGTAAGATCACTTTCTTTTATTCGTCTAACTGCAATAATTCCAGCTTTTGCTAGATAGTGTTGTGCCATATCATCAACTCCTTTTTGACATAAAACTACATTTGCGCCAGAACCAATAACTTTGTCAACCATTGTTTTTAACATACGATTCTCTTCATCTAGGAATGATTTCATTTGTTGAGGATTTGAAATGTTAATTTTTGCATCAGTTTCAGTCTTACTGATTTCTAATGCGGTGTTAATTAATGCAATTTTTGCTTCAGTAATTTTTCTAGGCATGCCTCCATGAACAATCTCTTTGTCAAGAACAATGCCTTGAATAATCATCGAGTCTTTGATAGAACCTCCAGCCTTCTTTTCTACTTTGATATCATCAATATCAACATCATAACTTTCAGCATCTTTTTCTGAAACAGCTAAAACAGATTTTACAACAATTTCTGCAAGTTGATCAGAATCTTTTCTAACAAGTTTAGTTTGCATTGATGTCTTTGCAATTTTAGTTAGAATGTTTTTGTCATTTGCAGAAATATTGTCTGCAATACTTTGAAGAAATTGTTTTGCTTTCTTTCCAGCTTTTCTATAACCATCAACAATAATTGTTGGATGAACATCTTGATCAATTAATGATTCAGCATTTTCTAGTAATGCACCAGCCAAAACAACTGCTGAAGTTGTACCATCACCAACTTCATTATCTGTAGTTTTTGAAATTTCAACAAGCATTTTTGCGGCTGGATGTTGAACATCAATTTCTTTTAGAATAGTAGCACCATCATTTGTAATAGTAACATCACCTAAAGAATCAACTAACATCTTATCCATACCTCGCGGACCTAGGCTAGTATGAACAATTTCAGCTATAATTTTAGATGCAGCAATGTTATTCTTTTGTGCATCTCTACCCTTAGTTTCTGAACCACCCTCCTTTAGTAATACAACTGGCATATTTCCTTTCGAAGTAGCTTGCATGCCCATAGATGCAAAAACTCTAGATTCCCCTTTTATACCTTCCAGATCAGAATATGAAAGATTGTGGTATCGGTGTTTTTAAATTGGGAAAATCAAGTTGCAAGATAATGGCCAAGTCACAAAATAAAGAATCTTACAATAAAATTTTTACAAAATTAAAGGATCACCATAAATGGTTTGAAAATTCAATTCCATTAATTGCGAGTGAGAATGTACCTAGCCCTGCCGTGAGAGAAGCAATAATCTCAGATTTTGGTAATAGATATGCTGAAGGTTGGCCTGGTGAAAGGGTGTATGCAGGTTGTATCTACATTGATGATGTAGAGTTTGAATGTATGAAATTAGCCAAGAAACTCTACAAAGCAAAGTTTGCTGATGTGAGACCAATTTCTGGAGTTGTTGCAAATCTTGCCATATATTCAGCTTACTCAAATCCCGGTGATGTAATGTTAGCACCTTCTATTCCAGCTGGAGGTCACATCTCACACGGTAAAAAAGAACATTCAGGAACTGCAGGATTAGTTCATGGATTAGAAATAGAGTTCTATCCATTTGATGCAGAAGAGATGACAATTAATGTTGAGAAGACAAAACAGAAAGTCAAGGAATTAAAGAAAAGTGATCGTCTTCCAAAGATAGCAATGTTTGGGGGCTCATTATTCTTATTTCCACATCCTGTCAAAGAACTAGCAGATTTTCTAAAGAGTTATGGTATGCATATTAACTATGATGCAGCTCATGTTGCAGGATTAATTGCAGGTGGAAAATTCCAAGATCCTCTACGTGAAGGTGTAGATACTATGACTATGAGTACTCACAAGACTTTGTTTGGACCTCAGGGGGGATTGGTTTTAGGTTCTAAAGAACATGAAGAACCTATCAAGAAAGCAACATTTCCTGGTCTTACAAGCAGTCATCATATTAATAACATGGCAGGAAAAGCAGTTGCTTTTGCAGAAGCTTTAGAATTTGGAAAAGACTATGCTGTTCAGGTAATAAAAAATGCAAAATCACTTGCAGAGGCATTAAGTGATGTAGGTTTCAAAATATTAGGAGAAAGTAGAGGATTTACACAATCACATCAGATTGCAGTTAATGTCTTAGATTATTCTGATGGTGGAAAGGTTGAAGCAGATTTGGAAAAAGCTAACATTATTGTAAACAGACAGCTTATTCCTGGAGACATCAAAGCAGGAAGAAATTATTTTCATCCTGGTGGAATCAGATTAGGAGTTTCTGAAATTACAAGACTTGGAATGAAGAAAAATGAAATGCAAGAAATTGCATCTCTCATAAAACAAGTTGTAATTGATAAAAAAGATTCAAAGAAGCTAGTTTCAAAAGTTAAGGTTTTTAGAAAAAACTATCAAAAAGTAAAATTCTGTTTTGATAACAAATTAGGTGCCTACGAATACGTCAAATTGAGATGATTTAGGCGTAATCAGTAAGGAGTGATTGATCTCCTTGACTCTTTCCAAAAACTAATTCAATTTCATCAGAGAGAGCATAAATTCTTCCTCTTTGATATTCACCGACATCATATTTGTCAACAAGTCTTTTTGCAAGTTTAAGATATTTTTCTACTGAACCTCTTGAAATTGTAGGAATCAGTTTATGTCCACAGATACATGTTTGAATAAGTGGCATACGACGAAATGATTTTCCACAACCAGTACATCTAAAATTTTGTCTTGCATATGCTCTTAGATTTCCCATAATATCTGGAACAAGATGTGTTGAGATAACATTTGAAACAATTTCTGAAGTATCTACTACGTTAATTAATTCAGCATTTCTAATTTGCATATCAAATTTGTCAAGCATAGAACCCAAAGTAGAGTATGCACTACGTGATTTTGAAGTTGTAAGTGATGAAGTTGAATGTGTAAAGAAGTAATCATAAAATTGTTTTTCAGTATCAAGTCGAGATTTGATAATTTCTACAGATTTTACATCTGATGCTTTTATATGCTTAAGTGTTGATTTAAAGAATTCTAAAGGAAATGATTTCACTACTTCAAGATTGTGAGCTTGTGGTTGAGATTCATGTGGCAAAACAAGAGGTTGAACAAGTAAAGGAGCATCCATAAGTCCACCAATTCTATCAGAAAGAAATTGTCTTGAGAAATTTAGTAAACTATCCATTAGAAGCATTATAGAATCAGCGTCACCATCAGCATCTCTTCTTTTTGCAGAGTGCCAGTTTGGTGTTCCAAAACAAACATGTGTTTCTGCATAACCAATTATTCGTCCTACTATTCCAACAGATGTATGTGGAGCTAGACCAATTATCAAATGACCAATTAATTCTTCAGAAGAACTTACATTGTAAAATGGAGATTTTCCATAAAATTTGACTAAAAGAGTATCTATGTACTTACAGGTAGAAACTAGATACTTTCCACTATCATATGGAATTATCACATCTTGCATACGAAGCTCAACTATTTGATCTAGGTTTTCAAGAGGTTTTCCGTCGATGTCATGAGAATATCCAAGCTCCTTTAACTTCTCTATTGAAGTTCCAATCCAAGATGGTTTGAATTGTGTTAAAGGAGAATTTGTTGCATCAAACCTAACAGTTCCATCTTTGAAAACTGTTAAACCAAAGTTTTGACGTACAAGTCCTTTTTCAATAGGTTCTGCAATTTTATCTTGATTAATTAACTCCTTAACTCCTTTAAGTGGTTCTTGTGCACGTAAACCCATTTTTTCTTGAGCTGAAAGTAATCTTGCTTTTAATGGAAATTCTTTATGTGAATGTGATGGGGCTTTACGTTTACATTTTTCACAGTATGGTTCGTTATGAAATTCTCTACAGTTTGAACATCTGTATGTAACTGTTGTTTTTGTATCACAGTTTGAACATTTTATTCCGATAGAAGGTTCATTGCATTGATTACAATGTCGATTAATTATGTTCGTAAAGAAGTGCTCGTTTCTAGATGCTTTTAGAAGATCTCTAGTAGGTCCTCCTTTGTCACTTATTGGAAATAATACATGGGTTGGAGGTTTCATTTGTCTAGGAGCTGCTTTTTCCGGTCTTCCTATTCGAACACCAACAGATGTTGAGAATTTATTTCTAATTTGAATTCCAGATGATTTTGTTAAAATTTGAGGAACTGATAAATCATTGATTGATGGTTTTTCTCTAAATAATAAATTAAAGAAAATTTTTGCCTCAAGGTTTTCGAGTATTATAGTTCCATTAACAATTTTATGAGGCACTCCAAGCTTTTCAAGAATGTTTTTGGTTTTTATTTTATATTCAATTGATATTTCATTTACTTTTGTTGGTTCCAAAAGTTGTGCAAGTTCTTCTGAAGAAATTTTATCCCAGAAATATAGATAGTGTGGGTGAAGTGGGATTTGAAAGTCAAGGGAAATTTTTAATGCTTCATCTATTGTTGGGACTTTAGTTAGGAATTGTTTCAGATATTGGTTATTTGGATCATATTTCTGAATTTTTTGTTTTAGTTCTTCTATCCAAAATCCTTCTACATATCCTGATGGTATAAGTTGAGCGTTGTTTTCAAGAAAATCTCCAAATGAAATTAAGATGTCACCAAGATGTAAGATTTTTTCAATTTGGTTTTTAATTTGTAATCCATGTTTTACATCTCTAATCTTTACAACATTACCATTTTTCAAACGAACTACCGGAGTATCTATGGAATCAACAAATGCTACAGTTGCCCCTTTTCCTGGAATATCAATTTTGATTTGTGTTCCTACTGTGATAGTATGATCAAGAATTTCAGCAATTACTGGATGAAATCCAACTGATGCAAATCCTGTATTACATGCTCTTCCATATCTTAATCGAAACCCACCTAGTTTTTTAGGCATGGATAATACTGATCTTCCTGTAATTACCTCACGCATTCTTTTGGCAGCTGCGTCTTCTTCATTTTCTCCTGTTTGAACTGCACCTTTCAGATCATTGAGCCACTCCCATCCATCTAAATTGTATAGCTCAATTCTTTTGAGTAATTTTTTGGATCTTCCAATCAATCCATCATTTAGAACACGTAAAGCCCCCCCTCTAACTCTGTCAGTTTTAATACGAGTCATAGATTTGTGATTTACAACTTCAAATGGATCTGTGTCTACTCCATCTAATTCAACAGGTAGATTAGAAATTACATGTTCAATATCTTCATCTAAGATGTGGAACTGAAAGCTACTAGCCTCTCTTTCATAGATTCTTAATTCTTCAACAAATCTTCCTGTTTCATCATCAAAAGAATTAGTTTGATATTTTGATAGACCAACTGCCTTTCTAACATGATCTGCGATTAACATTGTTACTGCAGATTCTGTTCCTCCTGCTGAACGCATTGGTCCTGCAATTGATACTGAAAGATATTCAGTTCCATCTTTATTTTTCTTAATCTTTACTTCACTAATTCCTTGTAATGGTGCAATTGTCACTCCTTCTGTAACAATTGCTAATCCTACACGGACTGCAAGATCTAATTTTTCTTCTAAAGAAGCATCTGGAAGAGAATATTTTCCAAGAGCAATTTCTTTTGATAAAATTAAAGCTGAAAGTTCTTTTCCATTTATTTTTAAAAGTTCTCTTAATGGTTCAGCAATATCAATCTCGTGCATTTTTGCAACTCGATCTGCTAGATCAAATGCAATTTTTGGTTCAATAATTCCTGAAGAATCCACTAAACTAGATTTTGCATTAGCTGCTTTTTCAAAAATTGAATATGTTTCAGTTGAGAGATTAGAGTAATAATCAAGATAATAATCTGGCATCTTAATACCACTAATTCTAGAAATTGCATCATTTTCAGACATAATACAGTTCTATTACTTGCTTCTTTGAATTGCTTTTGCTATTTCTTGGAGTTTTTTGAGACTCCCACCTTTTTCAAGAAATGTTCCTATAACTAATGCATCAGCTCCTGCTTTAACAAGACTTTGCGCAATTTTCACATCTTTAATGCCTCCACCAACGATCAGAAATCCATTAAATGCATGTCTGACTGTTTTTATCATTTCTGGAGTGACGTTTGTTTTTGCGCCAGAGCCTGCTTCTAGATACACAAATCTCATTCCTAGAAATTGTGCTGCAAGAGCATATGCTGCAGCAATTTTTGGTTTTTCAAAAGGAATTCCACGTGCTGAGCCTACAAACCAAGCTGAGGTTCCATCGCCTATTACTAAGTAAGCAGTTGGAAGTGGTTCTAAACCAAATTTCAGTACACTTGGAGCTCCTAATGCTTGGGCTTGTGAGATAAAGTAAGGATTCTCTGAATTCATTAATGAACTAAAGAGGATTGCATCAGCATCAGGTACAACACCTGTTACGTTTCCAGGAAATAAGATTATTGGAATTTTAATGTGTTTTTTTATACCTTTTACAACTTGAGCCATCTCAATTTGATCAGTAGCAGATGAACCTCCAACTAAGATTGCAGAAGCGCCCATCTTTTCAACATCTTTGGCAAGCTTACTTGATGCATCCAAATTTGATACTTCAGAATCAATTAATATGAATAACAATGCGTCTTTCTTTTTTAATTCAGATTTTAGGAATGATTCTACTTTATTTCCAGCCATAAAGGAGGTTTGCAAATGACTCTTTAAAGTTTAATTGGAATGTCAGTATACAGATTTGTATAGCTATGGCAGACATTAAAGGATCTAATTTTAACAACATTATACGTCAAATTATCAAAAAATCACTATTTACAGAGCGACAAATTGAAATTATTTTAAATCAGAAGGATCTTTTAGAATCCAAGTTTTTAATCACAAGAGGTGCCTATTACAGGCAAGTTGGACAGTCTAAAGAGAAATTAATTGCATTATTTTATTCAATCATACTTTTACGTGGTTTAGGCATACTTCTACCTGATGATATTGATGTGATAACAAAACTTTCAGAGCAGATTAGTGTGATAAATGAAGGTGATGTTTTTCCTGAAAGAGAACAAGAAGTCATTAGTGTGATAGATAGGTTTGTTCGTCAGGCTTGTAGTATGTGATATTGATGGTGATAACAACCAAAACAATCTCATTTTGATTGTGATGATGATGTGAGTTTGTTAATCTAAAATGTGAAATAATGTTGTTCTATCACGATAAATCACAATATTAGTGTTAATTTGTGATGTTAGTAGAAATTCCTGATCCTGAAGTGATTTTAGGTGTGATCATTGCATTTTTGGTGGGTTTAGGTGCGTTGTATGGATTCTATAAAGTACGACCATTCATCAAATCTAGGAGGGAGATGGTTAATGCATCTCAAAGTGAGCGTTTGGAGTACTATGAAAGACAGTTAATTGACATGAAAATACGCCTAGATGCCTTAGAAATTCAAGGAGTTGAGCATAAATCAGAGGATCCTAACTTAGAATTAAAACAATATTTAGAGAAATTAGTAAAAAATGAGGCTCAGGAAAAACAAGTTGAGGAAGTTGTTAGTGGGCCAGAAATTGTGCCTGAAAAACCAGTTTCAACACCAAATGTCTCAAACATGGATCATACAAACCCAACTGATAATGTGTTGCAATTAATCACAAACAAAGCTATGACATCACGTGACATACAAATCACATTGAAGAGAAGTAGAGAACATACATCACGTTTAATGAAGAAATTATTTGAAGATGGTTTTGTTGAAAGAAATACAGAAACTAAACCATACATTTATTCAATTACTGAAAAAGGAAAAGCAAAGATTGATGAGATCCAATCAAGTCCCACAATTGTATAAGGAATTTTCCAAGTTTTTTGAAATTTAGTTTATGTTATTTTTACAGGAGTTTTACCAAAAATGGGTTATTTTATAATAATTTAATAATTATAGAATATAATAAATTATATATATTATTAATTTATAATCATAATGTTGTCTGTACAGGAAAATGAGGTTTTAGTAAAAATCACTTCGGCAGGGACAATCTCTATTCCTAAACAATTTAGAAAGTATATGGATATACAAAAAGGTGAATATGTCAAGTTGATTTTAGGTAATGGAAGGTTAATTGTTAGAAAAGTCACCATTACTTGATGGTAATTACGGTTGTTTTTGGCCTATTTTGATAGTTTGATACGTCCATTCACGTCCAGTTCTTGCTCTGTCTATCCTGCCTTTTGATGAAAATCGGGACAAATAGGTGGATATTATACTGAGTTTTATTGGTTCATTGAATTCATCCTCATATTTTTCAAGAATGTTTGTGGAGGTAAACTTGCCCATAGGAAAGAATTTGTCCACAATATACCATACTTTAGAACCTGTTGAATCCATGTTTGTGGTTTCTTGTTCTTCTTCAATATTCATCAAATCCATCATTTCAAATATTTTGAGAACTTTGTCCCTGGTGACATTACCCTCTAATTTGATGTCATAACGTGCACCGTCTTGATCTTCCATATCTATTCGAATACGTTTTTTTGCCATCTTTGAGATCTTGAGGATCTGACGTTAACAGTTCAATTGATCCAGTAATGTTTGTTAACTAAATGGTTTGTTAACATTGACTGCCTAAGCCATGCCTAACTAATTTTTTGTTGTTAACAATTCACTCATAAAATCCCCTTTAAATTAGGATATTTTATGCCTAGAGTGGAAATAAAGGGGATAAATTTACTATATTCACAACGTTAACATCCATCTTAACGCCTAGAGTGGAAATAAAGGGGATAAAACAGGTTATTTGGGAAATTTCTTAACAGGAAATTAACATTTTGTTAACTTTTAGGTTAGGAATTAGCTATCTCACACACCAACATTTCCACTAGTATTTTTTAAAAATTTTTTTAAGAAAGAAAAAACTAACTAAAAATAATTAATTACAAACTAAACTAGAGTTAGTATTCTATTCTATACTCTCGTAAATTAGATATGGTTATGATAAAATTGAGCGGAAACATAGGTGTGTGAGTATGTCTGACCCAATAGATCGATTACTTGATGCGTCAGAATCAGGAAAATCAATTATTAAAAACAGAAACATTTTACATTTTACATATATTCCTAACATCATACTACACAGAAACTCTGAACAGGAACAAGTCACTCAATCACTATTACCAATTCTAAAACAATCAAGACCTTCTAACCTTCTAGTTTATGGAAAGCCTGGAACTGGTAAAACTTTAGTTGTTAAAAAAGTAATATCAAAAATTCAAGAAAGAGTTGAAAAATCAAACTTTCCAATTAAACTTGTATATTCAAATTCTAAAGAAGAGACAACTCTCTATGGTCTTTTGGTGAACCTAGGAAGGCAATTAGGCCTAAATGAAAAGGAATTACCTACAACTGGGCTTGCAATAAGCGAAGTCTTCAAAAGACTCCTCAATAGAATAGATGAAGGAAAACTTAATGCAATTTTTGTAATTGATGAAATTGATTATCTAGCACAATTAGTTTCTAAAACTGGGAAGGATATTCTCTATCAACTTACAAGAGCAAATGAACGTCTTCAAAATGGCTCCCTTACTTTAGTGGGCATATCCAACGATCTCACATTTAAAGAAAAACTAGACCCTAGAGTAATTAGCAGTCTTGGGGAGGAGGAGATTGTCTTTACAAATTATAATGTTGAACAAATCAAAAAAATTCTTGAAGAACGAATCCACGAGGCTTTTGTTGGAGGATCTGTTGAAGAACCTGCCCTAAACCTATGTGCAGCTCTAGCTGGTGGAGAACACGGTGATGCTCGTAGAGCAATCGACTTAATTCGTGTGGCTGGTGAGATTGCTGAACGACAACAATCCGACAAAGTCACAGAAAACCATGTTAGAGAAGCCTCTCAAAAAATTGAAGAAAACAAGGAAGAAACATCACTCAAATCATATCCCCTTCATGAGAAATTAGTAATTCTTGCTATTATGAAGGCAAGTGGTTCATCCACAGGAGAAATCTATTCTTCATACAAAAATCTCTGTAAAACTGTTGGGCGAGATGAGCTGACCCAAAGAAGAATAACTCAAATGTTAAGTGAAATAGAACTATCTGGAATTATTACTGGAAGACTTGTCCACCAAGGAATTCATGGAAGGACCAAGAAATACAAACTTACAGTCTCACCAGAGACTGTAAAAAAAACCTTCAAAGATGATCTAACTTTGCAAGATATTGTTTGAATCTAAATTATAATTTTCATGGTATACTTTGAATGTCTTTAAATTCACCATTAATGCAATTCCCGGATTTGGGGTCATACCAACACTTGCCTGAAATGGTGTTTGTTTTTGCCATGAGCCAGAGTTAACCAATAAAATTCCCTTATACATATCCAATTCTGCCCTATGAACATGGCCCACATGAAAGATATCTGGAACACTTTCAATCACTAAAAGATCCTCCATCTCAGGCGCTATAGGGGTTTGACTTCCATAAATTGGACTTAGGTGCCTTGCCCTCAAAAGATGCTTCATTACGTTTGTTGGTTTATCATAACTTAGACCAGGAGTTGTTTTTACAATATCATCAATACTTTGTCCATGAAACATCATCACCTTAACACCATTTAATGAAACTACTGCTGGGTTTCCAACCATTATCACATTTTCTCTTTCCCACAAACTTGAATTGTATTTTTCTGGAATTGCAGGCTGCGGAAGAGCTCTTCTTCCAGGATCATGATTTCCAGGCATTATTATGACCTTCACATTTTTAGGAATTTTATCAATCAATTCTTCCATCTTCTTTAATTGTTCTTCAATTGTTTGCCAAACTAACTCTTTATCCTGATTTGGATAAATTCCAACTCCGTCGATCACATCGCCCCCAATTAGAACAAAACGAATTTTTCGAGCAACTGAATCAGGACTTGATAGCCATGAAACAAATTCTGTAAATTCCTCTTCCATGAAATATTTGCTTCCAATATGCAGATCTGAAAGAAATACCGCAAATGCTTCAGATTCTGATTTGTTGACAGCCTGATCTGGAATATCAGGCAAAATCAAATCTTTAATTATAAATCCAGAATTCTTTCCCAAACTTACTCTTGCCATAACAAATTGATCAGTTAGGAGAGCGCCCGCTGTCTTTTGTAACTCATTATCAAAAACAATTCCTTCAAATGTACCTGATGGATCCTCCAAAACTAATTTTGTGATGTTTCTTTCAACATTTCTTGTCGTGACAAGACCACACAAATATACATCATCTTCTGACTTTGCAGTTTTCACAGAAGCTATAGATTTGAGCATTCTTGATTCTGGTCTATCTGAAATAATTCGTTTGAGTTTGTTAAAACGGCTAGAAAATAAGGCATTATATCCTTTTACTCCCTCACCTGTTGTTATCTTGTTGGTAGGATCAAATAATACCTCAATTTCACTTTGCAGTGTTGGATCTTCTTTAATCCCAAGATATGTCTCTAAATCATCTTGATTAATTTGAAATAATTTTTGTCTGGTCTTTTCCCTTACTATTTCCCTTATGATCTTCTCTAATTTCTTAACATCTACATTTTCTAATATCTTAAAAGCGTCTGGATGAATTTGAAATCCTTTGTTTAATGCATAATCTAAAGCTAAAGATAACTCCTTATTCATATCAAAAAATATTCTCTGGTTTAATTAAATCTGCGCCTAACACCTAACCCTCAAATATCGTTTACAAATAATGGTAATGTGAATAAATTCAGAATAGCTACATTTTTTATTTTCTTAGCAATCTTCGCAGGAGCATATCAAATTGGTTCAATGTCTACAGTTAGTGAAGAAGACGCACAAGATTTCATGTCTGAATTTGAAGAACTAGTATTAGATATTGATGCATTTGGAATCTTTATTCATAACACAACTATTGCATTACCAATGTTTATTCCAGGATTTGGAGTAGCATGGGGAATTTTTTCAGCCTGGTCTACGGGATTTGCTTTTGCTTCAATATCTACTACCACTCCCATTCTAGGAAATATTCCGCCACTTGCAATTCTTTTTCTCTCCCCATTTGGATTAATGGAACTTACTGCTTATTCATTGGGCATCTCTAGAAGTTTTATCCTCATTCGAGCAGTGAGCAAAAAAATTAATCTTATTCCATTTATCAAACCAACAGTAATAGAAATTGGAATTGTTGTAGCTCTTCTATTAGCAGGAGGATATCTTGAACACTATATGATTGAATTAGCTCAAGAGAAAGGCCTTTCAATGCCTGGATTCTAATTTTTAGGATTACCCATGGATTTGCCTAATCAGTCTAAAATAATTTAGTAGCAAATTATAAACCAAATTGAAGGACACCTCTATTGTGAAAGTAGTCATTCCATTACTAGCTTTACTTGTTATTTCATCAGGATATTTCATCAATGAAGCATTTGCAGAAATTTCTGAAAATCAAGCATTTCTTTTAGAGGGTTCTGGATTTGCAGTAACTGAAGAATCAATCAAATTATCTGAAATTGATCTAGGTTTATCTTCTCAAAACCAACGTGGAAGTACAATTAACTTTCTAACCGAAGATGGATTTATCACATTAAATGATGAAGAATTTGTAATCTCTAATTTAGAAGGGAAATTTTTACGTGAAGGCCGTTATATCAGAATTAATGGAGATATTGAAAGCTCAGGTGGATTTGATACTACAATTAGCTTCTTTGGAAGACTAGTTGAAGAAAGCAAAGATGCGTCAGTATATGGTTTTACAGGTAGACTAACAACATCTGATGATACTTACAAAATAATTTACACAACAAAACTATCTACTCTTTCTAAAATTGATGTAACATCTACAACATCTGAAGAATCAGATAATCTAACAGTTCATATTCTTAGAGGTTCATCGTCTATTGGAATTTCAGAAAATTATATTGGCACAGGCAGCGTACAAAATACATCAGACCCAACTAGATTAAGATATTTCTCACAAGATAGAATTACAGTAGAACCAGGAACCACTATTACAATAGTTAACGATGATGTTGTGTCTCATAATATTATCAGTGGAAAAGAAAACTATAATGATCGTAATAATCCATTTACACCAGATGGACGAATTTCAACAGGGGATATTGCTCCAGGTAAATCAATTAACATAACATTTGATGATATGGGATTTTATAGACTGTTTGATCAAGACTATACATGGATGAGAATCGTGGCATATGTTTTCCCAAATACTGATAGTTTAATTTTTGGTAATACAGGACCAAATCAACAAGGTAACTAACGTTCCCATTGCCATCTATAATTCATGTATGAATCTAAACTTGTTTGATTAAATACCATTACGGATAAATCAGAAAATTCTCTTCCTTCTAATTCCTTTACAGTTCCCACAAAACTAGTTTCATTTTCAGTTGTAATTGACTCAAAAACATGTACTTTCAATTTATCAGTATCAAAATTATGTTTACGAAGATAAACAGCAATTTCTGAGGGCATAAAATGTTTGTCTGGTTGTTTTGGCCAAGGTCTTGGAACTAAAATAACACTAAACCCATCAATCAATGCCTTTTGTAATTCCAATTTTTTGTCTTCAATAGGAGTTGTGACATGCATTGTAATTATTTTAGATTTGTCCAAAGGAACTTTAGCTCTTGATGCAGCAACTTGAATTGAACTGATACCAGGTACAATTTCAACTTCTCCAAAAATTTCTATTAATCTATCTACAACTTCTGATTCTGAAAAATTCACATCTCCAGTAAATGGAATTACCAATGTTTTATTTTCAAGTTTTGGAAGAATTTTCTGATAAGCTTCTTCTTGATCACTCATAGTAATTTCATAAACTTCCTTTCCTTCAAGCAAATCTTTTATTGTTTTTAGCGTGTATTTGTAACCAATTACAATATCACAATTCTCAATGATCTCTTTTACGATCTCTGTTACATATTTTGAAGAACCAGGCCCAACACCTACAGCGAAAACTTTTCCCAATTTTACTTCGTAAATGTTTGTCTGTCCTTGATATATTGTACAAAAGGCTTCCAATCCACTTTCATGTATTTTGTAGGCTCTTTTACAGGATATTTTACCCAATCTTGAGCAATTGCATATTGAAACTTCTCCCCTTTCCCATCCTTTTCATATTCTAACAATAAAGCACTTCCCCAATCATTATCTTCATAACTAATGTTGAAAATATCATCAAATGCTAATTCAATATTTTTTTTATTTTCTAAATCTAGCATAAGTTGTTTTTCATCATATCCATCATGAGTAATCATCGTATTTTTTGATTTGACAAAATTAATTACTTGTCTTTGAGTGATAGCCTTCCACCAATTCATCTTAGCTTCTGTTTTATGTATAAATGACAAATGTTTATCAGTTAAGATTAACATGCCTTCTCTTCCACCAATCGAAAGAAATTTTTTAGATTCTCTCCACACTGAAACTAGATGAGCTTGAATTTTTTCATCAGGTTGCATATCGTTGATTTCCGTGACTTTGTTAAAAACTAATACAATTGGCTTTTATGTCCCTTTTTTTTGAAGACATTATTGTATAGAATATTTCTTGTAATGGTAATATCATTATTTTTTACTAGTCTTGGAAATCAAACATTTGCTCAATCTGAAAACTTGGTAGTTCTAGAAACAAATCTTGGAAATATTGTAATAGAATTTTTCCCTGAAGATGCACCAAACCATGTTGATAATTTCATCAAGTTAGCTGAATCTGGATTTTATGACGGAACACTCTTTCATAGAATAATTCCGGGATTTATGATTCAGGGAGGTGATCCAAATACGATCAGTGGTGATCCAAATACTTGGGGAATTGGTGGTACATCAGAAAGAGTCAATGCTGAATTTAACACAATTAAACATAATCGTGGAGTTGTTTCAATGGCAAGATCAGCTGATCCAAACAGTGCTGGTTCTCAATTTTTTATTGTTCATAAAGATTCTAACTTCCTTGATGAGCAGTATACAGTGTTTGGTAGAATTGTAACTGAAGAAAGTTTTGAAACACTTGATAAGATTGCATCAGTTGAAACAGATGATAAAGATAGACCCACAAACCCTGATCAGGTAAGAATTACAAAAGCATCAGTAGTTAATCGTTCTGAAGTTTCAAATCTTCTAGAATTATCAGAACCTGAACGTACATTATCAACCTCTAATTCTCCTATTGGAAATCAAAAATTTGAAAGTACAGAACTTAATGTTGCATTTAGTGCCCCTGAAGGTTGGTTATTACAACAACCAGATAAAACAGGAGAAAATTCTCCTGATGTTGTTGCAGTAGGGCCAAAAGTGGGAGTTATGAATCCAGTAATTTCATTAACAGTTCAGCAGACTAATCAAAGAACTCTTGATGATCTTATTTCAGAAAAAGCGGCAACATTAAAAGAAGTAATAGACTCAGGAAATTTGAATATTCTTTTACAAAAAAAGATAACTGTAAATGGAAATCAAGCCTATGAAACTAATGCAGAAGGATACTTTTCATCTAACGGCCAAAACTTCAACATAAAATTCAAAGAAATTATGATTTATGACAATGAAAGATTCTATACACTTGCATACAGTAATAGTTTAACTGATTTTGATTCTCAACTTCCAAGATTTGAAGAAACACTTGATTCGTTTGAAATATTGTCCAAAGACACGTCAAATCCTATTACTGATAAAGAAGACGGAGGATGCCTCATTGCAACTGCAACATTTGGTTCTGAACTTGCACCACAGGTACAGCAACTCAGAGAACTTCGAGATAACACCATACTATCAACTGAATCTGGAACTGCATTTATGGCTGGATTCAATCAATTCTACTACTCTTTTTCACCCGCAGTAGCTGATCTAGAACGTGAACAGCCAATCTTCAAAGAAGTTATGAAAGTAACACTAACTCCAATGCTATCATCATTGTCTTTGTTAAATTATGTAGATATTGATTCTGAACAAGAGATGCTTGGATATGGGATCTCCTTAATTATACTAAATATTGGAATGTATTTTGTAGCGCCTGCAATAATCATCTATAAAATTAGAAAAATCTAAGACTGATTTGATTTTTTGAAAGTATGATGAACATACATCATCACAACTATTCCAATTGCAATTACAATAATTATTGTAACATTGTTTGTAAGATTTATTCGAAAAAAATCTAATAAAAAAATTATAACTAACGATAATGCTCCAATTAAGAGAATTCTATCTCTAAAAACACTCAATTTTTTCCATTTTTTTATTTCAAAAAATATTTGATATAATGATTTTTCCTAATTACCAAACATCGTCTACTTCATCAAGTACCTTGTATTCTTTCTCGGTTTCACGTTTCATCAATTTCAATCTAGAAATATCTCTATCGAAAAACAAATCTATTGTCCAATCAAGCAACACTCTGAATTTTTTTTCAAAAGTTGAAATTTTTGAAAGATAGACATTTCTCCAAATCAACCATGCCCAAAATCCAGAGATATTCATTCCCAAAAATGTAGCAATGCCTGATCTCTTACCAATTATTGCCATTTGTCCTTTTGAATGGTACTCAAATTTTTCTTTTTCAGATTTTGTAATCAATGCTGCCAAATTTTTAGCTGCAATTTTTGCTTGAGCTTCTGCAATTTGTGCAGTAGGAGCAAATGGTCTTTTTGTTTCAGGATCTAAAAACAGTGCACAATCCCCAATTGCAAAAACTCCAGGAAAATCTTGAACTTCTAGATAATCATTGATGATTACTTTTCCTTTATCTGTCTTGAACATTGTTCTCTTGATTGTATTAACAGGAGTTACACCTGCAGTCCAAATCAAAGTCTTTGTTCTAATTACATCAATTATCGATTCATCTATTGGATCTTTTGGATTCTGATCTATTGATTTTGTTGTTACCTCATGTCCATCAAAACTAGTTATTGCAGTCTTTAATCTAATATCAATTCCCCTATCTGTCATTTTCTCTTTTGCAAATCCTGCTAATTTTTCATTAAAACCTGGTAAGATCATTGGTAATGCTTCTATTACAACAACTCTGAGATCTTCTTTGCGAATAGTTGGATAGTGCTTTCGTGCATCCAAAAGAAGATCCATTAATTCTCCTGCAGTTTCAATTCCTGCAAATCCCCCCCCTGCTACTACAAAGTTAAGAAAACTTTTTCGAAGAATTGGATTAGTCTCATTTTCTGCTTGTTCAAGCATATCAATTATTCTATTTCTTAAAACTACAGCATCATTGAGAGTTTTCATTGTATATGCATTTTTTTCAACATCTGCCATTCCAAAGAAGTTCGTCTCACTACCAAGTGCAATTACCAAAAAATCATAATGAATTGAAATACCTCGTTTATCTCCAGTTCCCCATAAAGTTACTATCTTTCCATGAGGATCGATATTTTTGATTCTTCCTTCATAGAACTTTGTTTTTTTACATATTGTTCTGATAGGCAAAACTATGTGTCTGGTTTCAATCATTCCAGATGCTACTTGCGGCAACATCGGAGTAAATAGTAAAAAATTATCTTCACTTACCATAACTAATTCCATTTCGGGATCATTTCCAAACTTTGCCTCTAATTGTCTGGCACATTCTACTCCAGCAAAGCCTCCCCCCAAGATCACAATTTTTTTCTTGTTTCTAGCCAATTGTGTCCTTCCCACAAAATGGTTGAATATATGCTATGAGATAATTTCACAAATTTTGAGAATTATTAGGTTCTCAGAATATCCGAATGCAAGATATCATATGCTCTTGCAGCATCTTTCTCATTAAGAATAATTGTGATATTATCTTGGCTGAAAAATGCATTTACCAGTTCAATTCCATTAACATGAAGTACCTCAGCAACATAAGAAACAACATCTGATTGATTCTGAGAATTTGGTATCAAGATTCGAATTTTTGCTAAACCTGTACTAAACATTTCATCTTTGTTTGAAATATTATTGAAGATCTGTCTAATGTCTTCCATATCTTCAGCAAGGAATCTAAAAGAATCAGATAATCTAAAAAACTCATAATTGCTAGTTACCTTCGAGAATTTATCTAGAATTGCCATAGGATCCATCTCATCTGAATCCTTTGTTGAAAATTTAATATCCATGATTCCATCAGTTAGTGCTAATCGTGCATTTTTCAAAACTGATTCTTCTTTAACTTCTTGCTTGTTATCAAATGAATCTGCATATCTTTTGATTGCAACTACTACCGTATTGAGATTCACAGAGTTTCCTAGAATCTTTTCAATCTTTGGTTGAATCTTTACAGCTAATGCTGTATAGTTTATCAAATCCATCTTCATACAATCATAAATTGAACGATTTCTGGTGATAATCTCCCTCACAACTTCAGGTACAGATACACTTGAAACTCTCATCAAGATTATTATAATATGTCACTTATAATAGGATTATGTAAGAAATCAATGAATATATAATAATCTTTATATAATGTCATACACATTACATACTATAGGTGAATATGACAATGTTCTTTGATAGCGAATTTGATAGAATCTTCAAAAAAATGTCAAGCTCTTTTTTTAACATAGATGACATGTTTGAGGAATTCAAAAGCGATTCTGGTTCTGGTCCATATTATTACGGTTATACAATGACTGTTGGTCCAGACGGAAAACCTGTAGTAAAGGAGTATGGAAATGTCAAACCAGGCCTTCCACAAAAAACTTCTGATGCAAGAGAACCAGTTGTAGATACAATTGTTGATGAAAAAGAAAAGGTAGTAAAACTCATAGCTGAAATGCCAGGAGTTGAAAAGACCGATGTCAAAATTGTTGTAGACAACAAAACTGTAGATATTTCTGCAGAACATGATGACAAAAAATATCATGCAAAAGTTCCTGTAACCCATAAAGTTGATGAGAACTCTGCAAAGGCTTCTTACAAAAATGGAATTTTAGAAGTTGTCTTCAAACAAGTTGAAGAAAAACCAACTGGAAAAACGGTGGAGGTTGAATAAACCCCACATTAATTTTTGAGGTGAAAAAATGAGTGAAATAGTTTTAAAAATTGAGGAAATTCCACAACAACACGTTGGAAGAGGAAGAGCTATTGTTGATCCTAAAATCATTGAAGAACAAAAATGGAATACAGGACAAATATTAGAATTAACATATAACAAAAAAACCCACGTAAAACTTTGGCCAGGTGTACCTGAAGAATATGGAGCAGGTATTATCAAAATTGATGGAATTACAAGACAAAATATTGGAGCAGGAATTGGCGACAAGATTTCATTAAAATCAGTTGAAGCTGTAGAAGCTGAACAAATTGTTTTATCTCCAACTGAAAAGATTGCAGCCGAAGGATTACAAGAATACATGATTTACAATTATCTTAATCATGTCTTTACAACAGGAGATTCAATTTCTCTAAACACACAGATGGGAGGTAGAGTTCAGTTTATTGTAACTAGTACCAAGCCATCAAAACCAGTAATTGTTACTGAAAAAACATTTTTCAAACTTGGTTCTATGACCAAAGCAGTTGATTCATCTTATCCAAGAATCACATATGATGAACTTGGAGGTCTCAAAAATGAGGTTCAAAAAATCCGTGAGATGGTAGAATTACCTATGAGACATCCAGAGTTGTTTGACAAAATAGGAGTAGAGGCTCCAAAAGGTGTCTTATTGTATGGTCCACCTGGAACAGGAAAGACATTGCTTGCAAAAGCAGTTGCAGGAGAGACTAATGCACACTTTACTTCGCTTAGTGGTCCTGAAATTATGGGTAAATACTATGGAGAAAGCGAAGAGAAAATCAGAGAAATTTTCAAACAAGCTGAAGAAAACTCACCAAGTATCATATTCATTGATGAGATTGATTCTATTGCTCCAAAAAGAGATGAGGTTTCAGGAGAAGTAGAAAAGAGAATTGTTTCTCAACTCTTAACATTAATGGATGGAATGAAGTCTAGAGGAAAAGTTGTAGTAATTGCAGCAACTAACAGACCCGATTCAATTGATCCTGCACTTCGAAGACCAGGTAGATTTGATAGAGAAATTGAAATTGGAATTCCTGATGAGGAAGGAAGATTTGAGATTCTTTCAATTCATACACGTGGAATGCCAATTGATGAAAAAGTAGATCTTAAACAAATTTCAAAGACTACACATGGATTTGTAGGAGCAGATCTTGAAGTATTATCCAAAGAAGCTGCAATGAGATCTCTTCGTAGAATTCTTCCTGAGATTGATCTTGATGAAGACAAAATTTCTTCAGAAATTCTTCAAAAGATCCAAATTTCTAGTGAAGACTTTAGAGATGCATTAAAAGAAGTTAGACCAAGTGCACTGCGAGAAGTTCAAGTTCAAATCCCAAATGTCAGTTGGGATGATGTTGGAGGTCTTGATGAATTAAAAGAAGAACTTCGTGAGGCAGTTGAATGGCCTATTAAATACAAAGAAGCATTTGATTATGTTAATGTAGACACTCCAAAAGGAATTTTGCTTCATGGTCCACCTGGAACTGGCAAAACACTAATTGCAAAAGCATTAGCAAAAATGACTGAATCTAATTTTATTAGCATTAAAGGTCCTGAACTTCTTTCAAAATGGGTTGGTGAATCAGAAAAAGGAGTTAGAGAAATTTTTAGAAAAGCACGACAAGCAGCACCATGTATTATCTTCTTAGATGAAGTCGATGCACTTGTTCCACGAAGAGGCAGTGGTTCTGAATCACATGTTACAGAAAATGTCGTATCTCAAATTCTAACTGAGATTGATGGACTTGAAGAACTACATAATGTATTGATAATTGGTGCAACTAACCGATTGGATATAGTAGATGAGGCGTTATTAAGACCAGGCAGATTTGATAGAATAATCGAAGTTCCAAACCCTGATTCCAAAGGAAGACAACATATCTTTGAGATTCATACCAAAAAGAAACCACTTGCAAGTGATGTAAACATTGCAAAACTTGTAGAATTAACAGATGGTTTCAGCGGTGCCGAAATTGCAGCAATTGCAAACAGAGCAGCAATAACGTCTCTAAAAAGATACGTTAGTGGAAAATCTCAAAACGTTAAAGATATCAAGATAAAACAACAAGATCTAATTGATGCAATAGATAAGGTAAAACCTAGAAAAAAAGAACAACCTCTAGCTCAATCCATAAAATAGTCTAAATACTAAGGAAAATGATACAAAACAATGAAACTCTATCTTGACTTTGATCCATGCCAGGAATGCAATACCATGATGGCAGAACTAAGCAGCCCTGAGATGCTGTTTGCAGATGAAAAAACTAGAGCAGATGAATCTGCAAAATTTCTTAGACATCTAACGTATAATCATAACGAAGTAGTTCAAGCTGTTATGGATGATCTTCCAAAACAAAAAAGAGATCAAGAACCTGATTTCTACAAGTAATTTTCTTTTCCATTCTTAAAAATTAGTAATCATATTCATATACGAAATTGTCTTAATGTTCTTAGGAAATTATAAAATGAAATATTATCTTGTTTTTGGTTTAGTGACAATTCTTCTTACAACTAGTTTACAGTCTAGTTTTGGAGTTGAAACAGAACAAGAACCGCAACCACCAGAAATTCCAGAACCCTCCCCAGAACCAGAACCAATTAGAAAATCTACACCTGAACCTGTACCTGATCCATTTCCAGGTGAGACTGAATCTGAAAAAATAAAACGATTAACTGAAGAAATTGACAAAGTAAAACAAGAAAACACAAATCTTCAAGGACAAATATCAACTCTAAAAAATGATAAATTAAGATTAGAATCTGAAATATCAAAACTCAATGAAACTATTGAAAGTCTTAAAGAAATTACAATGGAACAAATTCGAGTAATTATGGATCTAGTAAATCAGCTTAAGGATGTATTATTTGAAAAAATATTTTCTCCTACAATTAACTTGTAGGATTTTTTTGCACATTCTACTCAATTAGCTTTAATGTTTTCTTAATCAAAACTGCTCTATTTCTTATTGTAACATCGCTTACTCCAGATTCTACTGAAAACTTCTTTTGGCTGATCTTTTCACCATTCATTATACATGAAATATACAATGAAGCCGCAGCTTGTGCTACAGGGTGTTTTCCAGCAGTAATTTGCTCTTTTTCACAGCGTTCTAGAATTTTAAATGCATCTCGTTTGCTTTTTTCTTTCAAATTCATATTGTTTGAAATTTTTGAGATAAACGAAGCAGTATCGTATTGATTAAGATTTAATCCAAGCTTTTTGATTATGGTTCTCAAATCTCGGGAAAGTATTCTTCTTTCTACATTTCCAGCATCTGCGATATCATCTAATGTTCTTGGAATGTTGTTCTCTCTACATGCTGCATACAATGATGCTGAGACCAACGATGCCATTGTTCTTCCTCTAGTTAGTTTTGCACTAACTGTTTTTCTATAGATATACGCAGCATTCTCTACAACATTATCTGGGATTCCTAACTTTGTTTTCATTGCATGAAGTAAAGTAAAGGCTTTGCTTAAAGTAGCAGTTTTTCTTGATTTGCTTCTCTGATCCCATGTTCGTAGTCTATTGAATTCATATTTTGTTTTGCTAGATAATGCCTTTCCAGTAGAATCTTTATTGGTTCCAATTACAGTTGATAATCCCTTATCATGCATTGTTAATGACGTAGCAGGACCTGTTCTTGTCAACTTCATAAAGTCTTCCTGAGTGTAACCGTTGCTTTCATATGATGTATCAGCTATGTTTTGCACTAGAATAAGCCCGCATCCACCACAAACAATTTCTCCTCTTTCAGAATCTGTAATTGCAGGATAGGTTTTGCAAGTATCTAGTTGACACTTGACATCATAATCACTTGAATAATTTTCTACCACTGTTACATAACAATAGTGATTTTAAAATAAAAATAATTTGTTTCAGGTAATTTTGTAATCAAAATAAAACTTTACAAACAAAAAATTCCTCAATTTTTCTAAAAATCTAATTCTTGTTTGTAATACAACACACATTGTAATAAATGTTAAAAATCAAAAATAGATTTTTTTAAGAAAATTATTTCTTAATTGATTCCAAAGAATGTCCACGATTTGTAATCATTTGAGTAACTGCTTCTACAGTATAATCAATTCCATGTTCTTCTTCAAAATGGTCTCTTAATTTTTCAATCAATCCTAAAGTTTTTTCTTCATCTAGAGTATAATCACACTCAAAACCATAGTCTTCACATCTTAGTTTAAGGGTCATTTGGTTTGAGGACAAAATTGAACCTATAAAAACCATATACCTACTTATCACAGAATTAAAGAATTAGGCACACATTAATTCAAAATCTTTCCAAATAGCTCTAATAACGTCTATTGATGTTTATGATATAGATGAAAGGTTTAGAATTTGTTTTCCTTGCAGTAGGATCAGTACTTGGGGCATTTTTAAGATACAAAATTACTGAATCGCCTTTACTTTTCAACACATTACCTCTGAATGTTTTAATTGCCAATGTTATTGGAGCATTTATTCTCGGTGCATTTGTAGTAGTATCACAACAATGGAATCTTGATGGAAGGTATTCTCTTTTTGCTGCTGTTGGATTCTGTGGTTCACTTACTACAATGTCTTCATTTGCACTTGATTCAAGTAATCTTCTAGATACTAATCATTATGGAGCTCTTGGAATTAATATTGTTGCAAATGTTGGATTGTCTATTGCAGCATTAATTGGAGGAAAATCCTTAATGAGCATGATTATCAATAATTAATAAGAAATGGTCTATTCTTACCAAGTTATAAAATTTCAAACAATTTCCTTTGTACAGGGAACACACTGGTCTCAATCAGTAGGTGATAAAGGAATTCTTTACAAATCACTCAAAGATCCATTCTCAAAACTTATCATTCAATCTTCAAATGGTTCAAAAAAACTCTATCATGTTCCAAAAGACAGAACAGTAATTGTATCTAATGATACTGTTCACTTTTTAGGCGAATTAGCTTAAACTATTTGAAAAATTGATCAACCTGATCTCTATATCTTAGAGCAATTTTCCCAAAATCTGCAAAATCTTCCACAGTTGGATTTTGCATTCTCATTGCATATTGATTGACAAATACAGATAATGCACTACCAATAATTAGATTGTAAACACCATCAGCTATATTTTTTGAGTAAGGAAATGCAACTTTGATGAAAGGAAGATATGATTCTGTCTGAGAAATCATCAATTTAATGTGTTTTTCAACATAATCTTCAACATCGGATGGAATTGCCATGATTTTATTTAGATTGATTTCTTATAAACATGTAATTCTTATGCGATCTAATCCTAATTTTGATTACCAATAATGAGATTCATCTTAATGGTTTTTTAAAAAAAACTGTTCAGTAATAACATGGCAACAAAAAAACTTGCAAAAAAAAGTTCTGCTGTCAATCCATTTCTTACATCAAATTGGTTTGATATTGATAGATCAATTGAAAACTTTAGGAAAGAAATGGAAAAAGCATTCTCATCTTTTCCAGAAATATCTATGCCAAAAATGCCTAAATCATCTTGTGATGTAATTGATGAGGGAAAACAATTCAGAGTAAAAATGAATGTTCCTGGAATCAAGAAAAAGGAGATAAAGCTAGATGTGACTGAAAATTCTGTAGATATTTCTGCAGAACATAAGGAAGAATCTGAAGAGAAAAAGAAGAACTATCTTAAAAAAGAACGTAGTCAAGTTTCGTATTTTAGAACATTACCTCTTTCTGAAAAGGTAGTTGCATCTAAGGTAAAGGCAAAACTTACTGATGGAGTTTTAGATATTACTCTACCAAAAACAAAACCTACAAAGATTCAAAAAAAGAAATCTATATCCGTACAGTAACTTTTTTTTATCTTATAATCTGAGCTAGGTATCTTTCTTTTCCCTTTCTACTTCTAGGTAGACATCTTAGCTGTCTATTACAACAAGGACAAGTAATACCTTCGTATTCTACAAATATTTCACAATAATTACATCTCTTTTGTCCAGCTGCATATCTGCCGATCTGTGTTGGTTTTAGAGCCTTGTATTCTTTACACTTGCCTATACAATAAGTCATCAGGAATCAGTAAAATTATCCAAAGATAAAACCTTTGATTGCAGTGCACTACGTTTTCAAATTTTTAATGAAATTGAATTTATAATACTAGCTCTGCTTTTTATTATTGCTTGAATTAGACAAGAAAATATTTGGTAATATTACAACAAAAGAAATTATTGGTGCCGAACCACCAGAGATTCCTGACACAAAAAATATTCTTGAAAAAGAGCTCGTAACTTTACTTGTACAACTAAAATCACAACCAAAAGAAAATCTTGTAAATCTTCTAGAACAACAAAAAATTGCTGAAAAACATGTCAATAGTAGACCAGGTGCGATGGCTTTAGCTCAAAACAAAATTGAACTATTCAATAAATATAATAAAAAATACATTCAAAAAATTAACGAAAAGCTAGAATCTTAGAGTCTTTTCTTTTTTGCACGTTTTTTAGTAGATTTTTGATTTCTTCTAATTATTAGCGAAATTATTGCGCCTGCAGGAATTCCTATTATGGTTCCAAGACTTACATATGGTGCAATAAAGAAATCACCAATCCAAATCCCTCCATCTGTAGTTAATTCCATAAATGTTCTTGGCCTAAGAATTACTGAAACTGTTTGTGCATCTTCTTTTTTTACCCCGACATCATCTGTGTATGTTACAATAATTTCAAATGGAAGCTTATACTCTGTATTTACTTCTTCAGCTGGTGTAATGATTCTTGATGTTATTCCAACAGGAGTATCTTTTTCTATTTTTGAAAATGTATGTAATGTTTCTCCCCTAAATTCGATATCTTTTGGTGGAACTATCTTTATGTTAACATTTGAAATGTCGATATCTTGTGATATTACTTGAACCTCAATTGGAAACTCTGCATTAGCAAAAATTGATTCAGGCGTTTTTGTATAAATTGTCACACTTGGATCTTCTTTTATTGTAATTGGAATTGCAATATCATGAAAAAATGGAGCTTGTGGCGTTTCATTATTTGCAACAAGAATATGAGAATATTTTATATTCAAAAAATGAATTCCAGGATTTGCGTCATTTGTAATATACAAATTAATATTTTCACCGTACGATCCACTTTGTGCAAGTTTATCTATGACAATGTTATCTGATGGTTCTATAACTAATCCTGGAATATCTGATAACGAAAATCCAAATGAAATATCTTGTTTGTCTTCCCATCCATTATTTTTTATCAGAAATGAAACAACACTTTCTCTTCCAACTATAATTTCATCCGGATATGTGATCTCAATATCCATCCCACCTTCTAGATTCTGAGTAATTGTTTCAGCATAGACATTTGGTAATAATACATAGAGTCCAACTAGTAAAGGAATCATCCAAAGAATTCTCATGATTCTTATCTTGAATTACCCCCATAATGACTATTCTATGTTATTGTTAGGCTCAAATTCGGTTAAAAATCTGAAGAAAAAAAGTTGTTGATTCATAAATACGATACAACGCAGGATTCTAGAATCGTATATGGTAAGTAAAACAAAAGAACTGTGTCCAAGATGTGCACAGGGAAAATTAGTTACTGATAATGAGTCAGGAGAGATGTTCTGCTCCAAATGTGGGTTCGTAATGACTGAAAAATTACAGGAATCAGGACCAGAATGGAGATCCTTTACTCAAGATGAACATGGAGATAGAGCAAGAGCTGGCGCACCAACATCACTAACAATGCATGATATGGGTCTTGCAACAGTCATTAATCCTGTTAACAAGGATGCATCTGGAAGACCACTTACTGCTTCAATGAAAAGTACCATTGAAAGACTCAGAACTTGGGATAGCAGAAGTCAAGTTCATGAACCAGTTGATAGAAACTTTAGACAAGCATTTAGTGAATTAAACAGACTAAAAGATAAACTTGCAATCTCTGATGCTGTGATTGAGAAAGCAGCTTACATTTACAGAAAAGCACTTGACAAAGGTCTTGTAAGAGGTCGTTCTATTTCAGCTTTGATGGCATCTGCACTTTATGCTGCTTGTCGCGATACTGAAACACCAAGAAATCTAAAAGATGTAGAACAAGCAGCAAATATCAAAAGAAAAGATATTGCAAGGTGTTACAGATTATTAGTTAAAGAACTTGATTTGAAGATGCCAGTAACTGATTCAATTCAATGTGTTGCAAGAATTGCAAGCAGAATTGGAATTGCTGAAAAAACAAAAAGATATGCAGTTAAAGTACTAAAACAAGCACAAGAAAATGAAGTATCAGCTGGAAAAGATCCAATGGGATTAGCTGCTGCTGCACTATACCTATCTTGTGTTAGAAATGGTGAGGACAAAACTCAACGTGATATTGCCGAAGCTGCAAACGTTACTGAAGTAACTATTAGAAATAGATACAAAGGTCTCAAGGATTCATTAGATCTATAATCTATCCTTTTGAGAATCTTCAGATTTTTTTGTAACAAATCCACCATCAACTGAATCTGTAATAGAATCGTCTATTTTTTCACTTTCCCCAGAATCTCCTTTTGAATCATCTGGCGGCTTGACAAATCCACCTTCAACTGATTCAGGAGGAGGAATTCTTTTTGCTCTACCTAATCCAATAGTTGTAATAATTACCGAGGATAAAATGATGAAGAATATGATTTGTGGATACGCTTCTGAATTTGGTAAACCCATAGTGACTGGATAAGTAGCAAGCACCGCTGCTGCTAATCCTCTAGGAATCATTGAGTTTGTTACTGCTCTATCTAATCTTGAAAATCTCTTTGTGAGTGTTATCTTTACAACAATTGCTCTTCCAAAGAAGACAGCAATAGTAATCAAAATACCAAAAATGACATATTCTATTTGTCCAACACTTGCCATCAATCCAACAAACACAAAGAAGAAAGATCTAACCAAAAATGTCAGTTGATTATGTGTAGGATCATCTATCTCAATTTTTGGTAGCTTAAATCTAAGTATCCGTGAAAGATGCTTTTTGTTTCCTAACATTAAACCAAATACTAATGCAGTTAAAGCTCCAGATTCTCCAAATGAGTTTGCCAAGAAGAACAAAACAAACAAAATTCCTAGTGTAAGCATGTAAGCATGTTGAGCATTTCCAAGTTTTGTTGAAACATACATCCAAGGAATTCCAACACCGAATCCAAGAATCAATCCTACGATTACTGCTCTTCCAATAGTTTGTTCTAATGTTTGAAAATCAAAATGACCTATGAGTATTGCTTCAAATAATATGAATGCAATAATGGTAGCCAAAATATCTGTAAGTGCTGATTCAAAACTAAGCATTGATTTAGTCTCTTCTGAAATTTTGACATTTCTAACAAGACCAAAAACAATTGCTGAGCTACTTCCACCAACAATTGCACCTAGCAAAATACTTTCTAACCAAAGCCAATCTAATACATAATGAGCAGCAACAGCAATGATAACAACTGATAAAATAAATCCAAGAATTGCTATTGTAACTGAAAAATGTGCAGTTTTTATAATATGTTTAATGTCTAGATTCAATCCTCCATCAAACATGATAATTATTAACGCAAGTGCTGCAAAATATGGAACCACCTGTATAACTGCATCAGGTCCAATTATTCCTAGAACAGGTCCAATAATTACTCCAAGAACCATTAAAAATGCAACATCTGGAATTCCTGTTTTTTTAAAGAATGCTTCTCCTGCAACTCCTAGAAAAATCGTTACTCCTGCTGCAAGTAATACAACATGAGCTGCTGCAATTGGTCCCTCTTGAGTAGATAATGTTCCAATAGAATTCTGTAATTCTGTAATTTTATCTAAGAACCAACTTGAATCAAAATCAGATAATTGAAGTACATCAATACCTTGTCCTTTAATCAGACTCATAATTGAAAAAATTACCGAATTCATTGACTGGATGTAAACACATATGGATAAAAATTAAACTAGATTTGTTTGCATTTTTTAGGCTCCACCGTTAATTTTTAGATACACATTAAATCCGCCATGATAATACCCCATTACTTGAGTGCAACAGAAACATTACGTGAAGATCATAAACAAATTAAGCGCCTAGAGAAGGTTATCATAAAGTGTTACACAGAACTTTATGCCGGAAAAAATATTCCTTTATCTGATATAGATAAAATTACGTTGGTTATAGAGGAATTTTTAGATTCTATTCATTATTCAAGAGAAGAAGATTCCTATTTCCCTTGCGTTGTTAGCTATGATCATCTCAAAGAAGAAATCCATAAACTGCTAGTTGAACATGAATTTTCTAGAAATATATCAATACAAATCAAAAAACATCTCAAAAGATGGAAAGAAGGAGAAGATGCAAGAGAACCAGTTGCTAGATTTCTAAGAACATATTCAATATATCTTATAGATCATATGAATAAAGAAGAAAACTTTTTTGATAAAGCTGAATCAGAAGTTCTTTCAAAAGAGGAAGAATATGATATGTATGAACAATTTAAATCAGTTATGACAATTTCAAAAAAATTAGAAGATATGATCAAAGAAATTGAATATCTAGAAAATCAACCTTGGTTTAAAAATTAACGTAAGCTCTTTATGGGCTGTTTAGATATTTTTACTTATGAAACCTTTTATTCTTTGGATGACTGGTCTTCCTTGTTCAGGAAAGACTACCATCGTAAAAGATCTGCAAAAAGACATTCCAAATTTGGCAATGCTTGATGGTGATGAATTAAGAGAATGGTTCTCTCCAAAAGATTTTTCAAAAGCAGGACGTGATGAACACAACAAAAAAGTTGCTCATTTAGCTAAGCTTTTGTTAAAACATGGCGTTCCAAGCGTTGTATCTCTAGTTTCTCCATATATTGAGAATAGAAAAAATGCTAGAGAGATTATTGATGCAGGTGATCAGTTTGCAGAATGTTATGTAAAATGCTCACTTGAAAAATGCGAGGAAAGAGATGTCAAAGGTATGTACGCCAAGGCGAGAAAAGGAGAAATTAAAGGATTTACAGGAATCGATGATCCTTATGAACCTCCAGAAGATGCAGATTTGGTAATTGATACAGAAAATGAACCCCTTTCTGAAAGTGCAAATAAAGTTAAGGATTTTCTTAAAGGAAGAAACCTACTCTAATTTTTTAAATTCTTCAACTATTTTTTCATGAACTAATCCATTTGTTACTAGGATTCCGTTTTGGTGATGAACTTCTTTGTTATTGTATGTGATATCATTTCCTAACATGTCTGTCATTTTTCCTTCAGCTTCTGAAATAATACAATAAGATGCAGCCGAATCCCATTCCTTCATTTTGTTTGTAGTTGTGATATATGCTTCAGCTTCACCTGAGCTAATTTTTCCAACTTTTAATGAACTTCCTATACTTGTAAAATCTTCAATACCTAATTTTTTGATAAATGATTTTTCTTTATCTGACAGGTGATGTCTTGAACCCACAGTTCTACATTTTGAAAGTTCTGCAACTTTAGTCACAGAGATTCTTTTCCATTCATTATTTGAGTATCTAAATGCCCCACTACCTTTTTGTGCAACAAACAAAGTTTTTTCCGTAGGCCAATTAATTACTCCAAGTATTGGTTTCTTGTTTTGTACCAATGCAATCATTACTGTAAATTCCCCTGTCTTATTAATAAAATCAGAAGTCCCATCAAGTGGATCTACAATCCATATTACATTCTCTGATAATCTACTATGATCGTCTTTATCTTCTTCTGACAAAATTGTATGTTTTGTTTTTGATAGAATCTCTTTGATGATCTCATTACTTTTGAGATCTGCATCTGTAATAGGAGAATCATCATCTTTTTTTGATGCCTCAAAATTCCCCTGATAAATCTCTAAGATTGCATTTCCAGCATATATTGCAGCCTGAATAGCAACATCTAACTCAGGAATTTTATCAGATATGGGTATGTCTTTCAATTGAGATTTCCTAAGTTGTAAGTTCTGGTTTTAGCGTCCAAACAACTCCTAGAACAATAAATGGAATTGACATAACTCCAATTATAGTAAGATAGATGTTAAATTGAGATTGTGAAACATCTGGATTATTAATTATCCAAGGTAGCGGTAAAGAGATGATTATCCAAATAATTCCTATTAATATTATCAATTTAGCTTTTGTCTTTCTGTCTCTCATTACCATCAATTCTCCAAAGTTATATTAAATTCATGTGAATTCATTTTATTGATTCTCCTCCATCTACTGCTAACACTGCACCTGTAATCCAAGAAGCATCATCTGATGCAAAATACATTACAGCTTTTGCTACTTCTTCAGGTTGACCAATTCTACCTATTGGGTGATCATTATTCATAAATTCTATGTCTTTCTGAGTTTTCATAAATGGTTTTGTCATGTCCGTATCTACCACTCCAGGGCAAATACAGTTAACCCTAATCTTATCTTTAGCATATTCTAATGCCCAACATTTTGTTAATAGAATTAAAGCAGCTTTTGCTGCAGAATATGCATCAGCATTAAAATCTTGATATGCTTTTAATCCTGCATCAGATGAAATGTTAATTATCGAACCCATAGTTTTTTGTAGATAAGGAATTGCTTCTTTTGTAACTCTAAACTGTCCTGTGAGATTTACATCTAAAACTTCATTCCAATCACTTTCACCAATTTCATGTAATGGTTTGATCTTTGGAAAAATTCCAGCATTGTTTACAAGAATATCTAATCTACCAAATTTTTCAATTAATTTTTTTACAACATTTTTTACATCATCTTTATTTCTAATATCAGCAACAATCCCAATTGCATTGTTAATCTCCGAAGCTGATTTTTCCAATCTCGTTGGTTCTTTTGCAGTTATCACAACTGTTGCTCCATTTTCTGACAAAATTTTAGCTATGGCATATCCTATCCCTCGACTTCCCCCAGTTACTAATGCAACTTTTCCAGATAATCTCAATAGTTTTTACATCAAAATTCGTAATTTATAGATCCATGAATCCAAATATGGGAATAAAATATTTCATAAAATTTCATATAATCTTGTAAAAAATCATATGAAATGTTAAATAGTTAAAGTTACTATAATAATTAATGCCGAAGGATATAATTCCTATCGACTAAGACTGCGTAGCCCCGCAGAACGAAAAAGGCAATCAGACGTTTTTACGATCTGACAACGAGAGGAAATCTCTCAGAGTTCTGCGATAAGGGGGTTACGCCTTTTAATTTTCTAAAATATCCACTGATACCGAACCTCGGATATTTCCATTAGGATTAATAATAATTGAAATTTCTTGCATCTCAGAAATCTGAATAATTTTCTCTCCTTCATATTCCCATGTAAAATATTCAGAAATTCCAGTTTGATGTGATGTACTCTGAAGCTTAAAATCTTCAGAAAAATCAAAATCTGTTCCTTTCAATGTTACTGATAAAATCTCTGGACTACTTCCATTTGGAACAAATCTAAACAAATATTCTCCTTTATCAACAGTAAATACACCAGTATAAACTCCATTAGTATACAAATCAGGATCTGCTAGAGTTGCATGAAAAATAACATTAGAATTATTTTTCTCAGATGGTTCTAAAAAAAAACCTACTACAAGAATTCCAATAATTATAATTATAGGAATTATTACAATTTTTTTATTCATTAAACCAAATTCCAAATTCCATTATAAAAATAAATTTCTAATTTAATTAAAAACTATATCAAATCATTTCTCTCTAATTTTTCTAGTAAGAATCTCTAATTTTTTTAAATATTCCAATATCCATGGATCATTGATTAAATCCATTATATCTTCCATTTTAAACATTTTTGGAGTTGTAATTCCTTCTTCAAAATCATAAAGTTTTATGAGTCTATTTCTAACATTTTCAGATTCTATATTTTTGTTATGTGCAAAATTATGCGCAAAATCATTTCGAATTTCTCTTATCTCATTAAGTTTTTGTTGAATTTTTACTCTTGTATTTTCATCAATTTGATTTTTAAAATCAACATGATATTTCATTATTCTAGACAACCAAACAATTTTTGTTCCAAACGATGCAGTTCTATCTTCATCAAATACTGTTTTTGCCCATAATGGAAAATCATTTTTATCCCGTAAAAACAAATCTGAAATAATTACAGTAAGTGTAGAATCCAAAACTGATACATAGCTTAAAAAATTACCTCGAATTCTATTAACCAAATTCACATATTCTTTATCTGTAAGTTCTTTTGATTGCTCAGGCAAATCAAAACCAAAGGGTTCACTCATAAATTTATGCCTAAAAAAATACTTAAATAGATTTTTTTTACCCGATTAAGTTACTAAAATGATAAAATGCCCACTTTGCGGAGAATTATTGAATGATGAATCTCTTCTACAATCTCATATACAAAAAATTCATCCTCAAAGGAAATCTGTTCCTAACATTTAGTCTTGTTAGTAAAATTTTATGTGCTGTAAACCAATCTTTACACAGGAAATTAAGTACATATTCTAAAATCGAACTCAATGTCTAACTTACATAATAAGTGGTCAAAACAACCACAACCAAGTATTTCTGAAAAAATTAATGATACTATCAAGCCTAAAGGTCCATTAAAACCAAGGGTTCAAAATGCAATTAAAAAATTACAATTACAAATTCAAAAATTAGATTCTATGTTAACAAATCTAAGAGAACGTGATGCAAAACTATTTGAAAGAATTGTAGAGGCAACACAAAAACATGATATACAAACTAGTAAAGTTCTTGGCAATGAATTAGCAGAGATAAGAAAAGTCACAAAAATTTTGAGTAGTGCTAGAATAGCATTAGAACAAATTGAACTACGCTTAACTACCGCCAGTGATCTTGGAGATACTGTTGTTGCAATTATGCCAACAATGGGTTTGATGAAGAATCTAAAATCATCCCTTGGAAAAATTATGCCTGGAGCTGAACAAGAAATTAGTCAAATGGCAGAAATGCTAGGAGGCTTTATGACAGAAAGTTTCTCAGGAGATGCAACATTTGGAATTGATGAAACCACAAATGCAGAATCTGAGAAAATCCTAAAAGAGGCTGCTGCTGTTGCAGAAAACTCTACTGGTCAAATGTTTCCTTCAGTTCCAACAGAAACTCAGGAAACAACTGCCAAATTTCTCTAATTCTAAATTTTAATCTTCTAAAGATTCTCTAGATTCTTTAATTCTTTTTACTCGATTACCTTCATCATCAATAATAGTATCAATACCTGATAGTTTACTCCTTAAAGTATTGATAATTGAACCAACTTCATCAGCTTCATTTTCCACTTGTTTTCTTTTACTTTCAAGTTCCTTTATTCCTCTATTTTCTTCATCAATATACTCACTAACTTTTTGAAGTTTTTCTTTCAGATTTTTAATATCAACTGATTCCTTTTCAATGTCTTTTTCAAGCAAAGTTCTCTTATCTTTTAGATTCTTAATCATTATCCCAACAGAATCTATCGCTTCTTCTAATTTAGCTCGTTTTCCCATTAATTCTCCTATTCCAATTTCACTTCCAGAACTAACTGAAGAAGACTCTTCGGGTTCAATTGTTGACATTGGTTCTTCAAATTCTTCTATCTCTTCACTCTCTTCGATTCTTTCTTCTTCCATTTCTCCTCCCTTATCTTTTCTGAATTTATCAAACATCTTATGATTTTCTTATCTAACTAGGAATAAAAAGTTATTATGAATCTCAAATCTGACTATGAATAATATACTATCAATAAGAAAAAATGATGATTATCTCACCAATACTGAATTCTTGAATTCTTGGTTAGAACTAATTAGTTTTTCTGAATTTATGGTCAATTCTCCAAATTGTAGAATTTTGATATTTTTACCAATCTCAGAATTTTTTAGACCAGAATTTATCATATAGATAGAAAATACATTTTGCTCATCTGTTTCAGCAACTTTTCCATAAAATATGACTCTGTAATTAAGACCCTCCCCTAAGGCATTTCCATACATTACTACATGGGATCCATTGGATTTTCCGCTTAATTCTAGATCAAATTGTTTTTCTCTGAGGGTTAAAATGCCGTTTGTAGAAATTTTCCACAGATCCTCCCCAACCTTAGATGCTTTACCATCAAAGAGAACAATTCCTGAATTGTATACTTTAGCATTTACATATACCCATCCAGATGTATGACCTTCAAAGGAAGCATTCTCTGTAAATCTTTATCTGAAATATTATATGGCAATGCATATTGTCTGACTTGGAGTTTTCCATTAACAATTTTTTCAGTAAGAATTGCTCGAAGTCTCTCTTTTTCGGAATTTTTTTCAGTGTGTGTTTCATTTTGTACCGCTTTGTCTTGATCTTCATTCATGTCTGCAAATGAATAGGTCACAGATAATGGTGAAGCTCCAAGCATCAATAAGATTACAATTACTCCAGTAGTTCTGTATTGGAGTTTTACCATATCCTGACTTGCTGAAATGATAGTTTAGGAACGGCAAGAAATCATCCTGTTCCTTAAATACTAAATTTCTTAAAATTTTACTAAAAAACCCCAAAATCATGTTATTTTTGTAAAAATTTTCAAATTGATAGTTTTTTGAGAAAAATACTCTTTTTCAAATCAACTCTCTAGGAACAAAATTTCTAGGCATTTTTCTCCCCGCATCAATTTTATGCAAATTTCTAGCATTTTTCTAGATGAAATACCTGTTCCGCTTTGTGTTCCGCTTTAGAGTTTCAAAATGTCCCTCATTAACCAAAGTGTCGTATACTAGGACATGTCAAAGCAACAATACAGGTCCGAAATGGGCATAATGGGTGATATCTTAGACGTTACCGCCGATGGTGGTCGTAATGGAATCATTGTATCTGCAATCTCTCGCAAAGCCAACCTATCTCACTATGCAGTACTAGACAAATGTGAGAAACTGGTAGAAGCAGGCTTGGTCGAATCCGTCAAAAACGACAGAAATAGAGTCTTTTTGATTACTGAAAAAGGACTCCAGTTCTTTCAAGAATTCAAAAGATTCCAGGGATTAGTAGAAAGCATGAATCTAAGGTATTGAGCCAATGAACCCCGAAATCGTACCAATTCATAGGAAAGAGTTTCTTCGAGAAGATGGAATGCTTTTTGTAAGGACTGAGGGTATCCTCGAAACAATGGTTAAAGCACCTTTGATAATTGCCAGCTTAATCGTTGTTGCATTAGCAGTACCTATTCAGACCTCATTCAGCTCTACTCGAACTCTTGATCTTACTCTTTATTCAGATGGTTCAACACATATCTCCTCTCAATTAGATATTGATCCATTAGAACCTGATTTCGAGATCGATCTATTTGGTCCATCTGTTGATAACTTTGTAGCAGTTAGCGAAAATGGCTTTTTGTTATCAAGTGAAATAACTGGAGATACAGTAACGATTGACACATTTGGTTCTTCTTCTATTACAATTGATTATGATATCCATGACTTAATTTCAAAGGAGGGAAGAGTTTGGACCTTCTCTCTTAATTCTCCAACTGACTATTCATTATTGTTGCCTCCAAATTCTATTATTGTTGGTATGAATGTCTTACCATCAAATATGGATCTCGTAAATGATCAAACAAAACTAGAACTTGGTAATGGATTATCTGAAATTAATTATATTTTTAGTACTACAAACCCCCCAGTAACGAATCCACCAGTAACGAATCCACCAGTAACGAATCCACCAGTAACGA
>JBHHZR010000004.1:0-62512 GCA_046758125.1 Candidatus Nitrosopumilus sp.
TTTTTATTTTATTTGGGAATATACTAATATGCTAACATATAATCCTCGTAATCCTATGCAAGATTATCCAAAATCAATGAAAAATTCTCAATTGCTATAATCTTGGTATAATAGCACTATGATTTGCTTTAGTTAATATTTGCAATATTCTTGCCAAAATCATGGCAAAAACATGGAAAGATAACGATATCCACCTTGATCCAATTAAGGATCAAACAATTGCCGTACTAGGTTATGGAATCCAAGGTGATGCACAAGCTAACAACATGAAAGATTCTGGTCTAAATGTGATACTTGGTCTTAAAGAAGGCGGTAACAGCTGGAAAAAGGCAGAATCTGACGGCCATAAAGTAATGTCTATTGCTGATGCTACAAAACAAGCAGACATTGTTCATATATTGATTCCTGATATGATTCAAGGCCAAGTATACAAAGATGAAATTGAACCTAATCTTTCTGAAGGAAAAGCATTGTCATTTTCTCATGCAGCTGCAATCTATTGGAAATGGATTGAAGCTCCAAACAATGTTGATCTTATTATGGTTGCACCAAAAGGACCTGGTTCTAAAGTTAGAGAGACATATCTTGATAATTTTGGAACTCCTTCTATTGTTGCAGTTGAACAAGACTTTACAGGAAAAGCTTGGGATAGAACATTGGGAATTGCAAAAGCAATAGGAAGTGCAAGAGCTGGACTAATCCAAACAACTTTCAAAGAAGAAGTTGAAACTGATTGGTTTGGTGAACAAGCAGATCTTTGTGGTGGAGCAGCTTCTATGATTACAAACGCATTTGAAACACTAGTTGAAGCAGGATATCAACCAGAAATTGCATACTTTGAAGTTTTACATGAACTCAAACTCATTGTAGATATGATTCAACGATATGGAATTAATGGAATGTGGAGACGTGTTAGTGAAACTGCCAGATATGGTGGCCTTACACGTGGACCAATAGTTATGGATGCTGCAAACAAAGAGAATATGAAAAAAGTTCTAACCATGATTCAAGATGGTACGTTCAACAATGAGTGGATTTCTGAATATCAAAAAAGTGGTAAAGATGCGTTTGATAAATACATGAAACAATATGACGAACACCAAATTGAAAAAGTTGGTAAAGAAATGCGCAAAATGATGTGGCCTGATTCCACAGAATAATTTTTTTTCTTATATTTTTCTTAGTTTAGAAACGCCTTTGTTTATGTGATTAATGATTGTTGGTAATGGCGTACCCGGACCAAACACATGATCAACTCCTGATTTGATTAAATCTCTATGATCAATTTCTGGAATTACTCCTCCTCCAACAACAAGGACATCATTGATCCCTTTCTTTTTTAATGCCTTTACAACTCTTGGAAAAAGTATTCCATGTGCTCCATTTAACAAACTCATTGCAATTGCATCCACGTCTTCATCTTCTGCAATCTGTGCAACTCTCTCTGGAGTCGCAAAAAGTCCTGAATAAATTACCTCCATTCCGGCATCTCTAAATGCCCTACATAATACTAGGGCTCCTCTATCGTGACCATCAAGACCCAATTTGGCAACTAATATTTTGATATTTCTTGATGTTGCCTTTTGTTTCATGATTAATTGTACTCTTGTGGATTTTAAAGGCTTTCCATATAATTTGAATTAATTTTTTTTAATCTAATGATCATGCTCACTAAAATCTTCACCTAATGCAATTGTTGCAATAACTGTAGATTCCGTTGTTTGACACTTCATTTCAAGGTCTGGAACAAACTCATGAAATATTTCTTTTAACAATTGTTCAGTAAATATCGACCAATTACTTCCCAACTCGTGTTGAATAATAAAATGGTGTAAAGCTCCTTCTATTCTATGATCTGACTTCATGCCAGATGCATGAATATAATCTTCTAATGTTTCAATACACTTTTTCAAATCATATCCTCCCTTGATGAATAATACTGTGTCTTTGATTAGCGGTTTTATCACATTGATGATTTCATTAATGTCTCCTGCACTCATGTTTACTCCCAATGTATCTAGCATTTTGCTTGGTACTGGAATTATCCCAATCTTTTCTGCAAATCTATCCCATCGAATGTATTTTTCTAGAATTTGTTTTGCCATGACATTATGAGAAATGTTTTGATTCATGGCCTCCGTTTCAATTTCTTCAAGAAGTTTTACTGGTAAACGATAAGTTACACTGCGTGTCTTCTCTTTAACTGGATGCTGCTGACGCCTTACTGCACTGGAACCCAACCACTGATCCCAATAACAGATTAAATATAAAGTTGATTTTTACTCATACCATAATACCATTCTCAGACATGATAATTATGACTAATTCTTAAAGAAATCTACTCGTTTGTTATTTTGAGGATAATTAATGGAAAAACTAACATTAATTGAATTAAGATATGGGACAATACTGTGAAAATTGTAAAAAATTTATGAAAAACTCTGAACTAACACATTGTTCTGATGAATGTCTACTTGCATCTGTTAGAGATAGTACTTCTCTTGCAGAAAGTGGATTAAATGCAACTTCTTGGGATGAAAGATCTGATCCATGGACATAACCTGAAATTTTTAAAAATAGAAAATCTACTTAAAGCGTAACAAAATCATCTCAAACGTGAACATTACTCCAATTAATTACCAATTAATTTTTGAACCAGATCTTAAGAAATTCATTTTTACTGGAACTGAATCAATTTCAATATTTTGCAAAAAATCTACAAATACAATTACAATGCATTGTGCTGAACTAAAAATAAAATCCTGCCAGATAAAATCTACTGGAAAAATTATTCAATCCACTTTTAAAATAAATGAAAAAAAAGAAGAATTACAAATCAAATTAGGACAAAAAATACATGACAAAGCAACTATTAATTTAGAATTTCAAGGAATTTTAAATGACCGGCTTCTTGGATTCTATCGTAGTCAATACAAACAAGGTGGTAAAACAAAATATCTTGCAACCACACAATTTGAGGCAGCAGATGCCAGACGTGCATTTCCTTGTTGGGATAAGCCTAAAGCAAAGGCAACATTTGAGATTTCCATAATCGTAAATAAAAAATTCACTGCAATCTCAAACATGCCTGTCAAATCAAAGAAAAAATATGGAAATAAAATCATTTACGAATTTGTAAAGACTCCAATTGTTTCTACATATTTGATTTATCTTGGTGTTGGAGAATTTGAATATCTTGTAGGAAAGATTAGCAAAGTACAGATTAGAGTTGTGACAACTAAAGGAAATAAATCCAAAGGAAAATTCTCATTAGAATTAAGCAAAAAACTTCTTACATCTTATGAAAAATATTTTGGAATAAAATACCCTTTACCAAAATTAGATTTGATTGCAGTTCCAGACTTTGCAGCTGGTGCTATGGAAAATTGGGGTGCAATAACTTTTAGAGAGACAATTTTACTTTATGACTCAAAAACATCTTCTACTCGAACCAAACAATTCATCGCTGAAGTCATTTCTCATGAGATTGCTCATCAATGGTTTGGAAATCTAGTTACAATGAAGTGGTGGAATGATTTGTGGCTAAATGAAAGCTTTGCAACATTTATGGCTACAAAATTTGTTGATAAATTTTATCCTGAATGGAATTTGTGGGATCAATTCATTGAAGATGCAATGAATAATGCAATGGGGCTTGATTCCCTAAAAACTACCCATCCAATTGATGTTGCTGTGAATTCTCCTGCAGAAATTAGAGAAATTTTTGATGCAATATCATATGATAAAGGCGGTTGTATTTTGCGAATGCTTGAAAATTATGTTGGAGAAACAAACTTTAGAGCAGGTTTGAAAAAATATCTTTCTTCATTCAAGTATAGAAATGCTACAGGACAAAACTTGTGGGATGCAATTGGTAAGTCATCAAAGATGCCAGTAAGTGCTATGGTAAATTCATGGTTAAAACAACCTGGATTCCCACAAATTGATATCACTCAAAAAAATAGTATACTTGCTGTAAAACAAAGTCGTTTCTTAATGGAACCCACAAAGAAAACCCAAAGAGGACTATGGCATGTTCCAATTACCTATGGGTTGGGAAAAGACACCAAAACAAAACTATTAACAAAAAAATCAACTACTCTAAAAGCAACAAAAGGACTCGGAGTTGTTGCAAATATTGGAAGAACCGGATTTTATCGTGTCAAATATGATGATAGAATGTTGCTTGATCTTAAAATGTTAGTTGATCAAAAACAAATTTCCCCCATTGATAGATGGGCAATTCAAAATGATTTGTTTGCCTTATGTGTTGCTGGAAAAGAAGATGTTCAAAATTATCTAGATTTTTTGGATGCGTACTTTGATGAAAATTCTTATCTGCCACAAACAAATGTTGCAACTAATCTCAACTTTTTGTCATTGTTGACCTTTTTTGAGAATTATTCTGAAGAAATTCATAGATATGCCCTCAATTATTTTAGAAAAATTCTATCTGATCTTGGATGGACTCCTAAAAAAACAGATAAACACACAGATGCATTTTTACGCGGATTTGCAATCTTTGTACTGGGGAAACTTGGTGATGAATCAATTCTAGAACAAGCTCAAAATAAATTTAAGGCATTTTTGAAAAATTCATCATCTCTTCATCCTGATATTAGAGAATCTGTTTTCTCTCTTGTTGCATGGACTGGTAATGCAAAAACTCATTCACATTTGGTCTCGCTTTACAAAAAAGCCAAAACAACTGAAGAAAAATTACGATTTCTAGGGGCAATGTGTAATTTCCGCAATGAAAAGTTATTGATCAAAACTCTTCAATTCTCTCAAACATCCGAAGTGCGTTCTCAAAATATGCAGTTGCCTATTATGAAAATTGCAGCAAATCCTTATGGCAAGAAGATTTTGTGGCCATGGCTTAAGAAAAATTGGGGAAAACTAAGCAAAAAAGTAGGCTATGGGAATCCTCTATTTAATAGAATTGTAGCCAGCATTGCATTAATTGCAGATGATTCTATGGAACATGATATCAAGAAATTTTTCAAGAAAAATCCCACTCCTGGAACTGAAAGAACGCAAACTCAAACTTTAGAAAAAATCAGGATTCATTCTAAATTCTTACGCAGAATGAAAAAAGAATTCAACTAATATGGCCAAAAAACTTGGCCCTCCTATTGTTCTTGGAGTAATCACGATTTTAGCCCTACTCTTTTTGACAGGAAGTGGTACTGATGATAAAGACATTCTTCGTCAAACCTTTCAGGTAGAAGCAATATACTATGATTCTGGACATATTGAAGTTTCTTATTTTGACAAATCTGACAAAACACATTCTGTTGTGTTGGAAATTCTTGGCATGGAAGAATCATTTCACAAAACATTTTCTGATTCAGAATTTATTGAAATAGTTCCATTTCCAAATCCTCCAAAATATGGTTGGCCAATTCATCCAGTAGTTTTTGAAATAGAACATGAAGAACTAGGTCACATTCAACTAAAAACTGAGATTCATCCACTTGGAGAACCTGTCCCTCCTGTGATTTATTCTAGACCTTAGATCTAAACACAAGATTTTATTGCAGCACTAAAATCTTATTGTATATTGGCTTTACTTGCTGATCTAAAGAAGGGAAAACGTGGTGCAATTGCAAAAGCAATCACTATGATTGAAAATGATCAAAAAGAAGCAAAAAAACTTTTGAAAAAAATTTTCAAAGATACTGGTAATTCTATTGTAATTGGAATTACAGGACCTGCAGGTGCTGGGAAAAGTTCTTTGATTAACAAAACTGCTGTTGCTATGAAAAAATTAGGCACAAAACCTGCCGTTTTAGCAGTTGATCCAACCAGCCATGTAACTGGCGGTGCCATCTTAGGTGATAGAGTTAGAATGAGTGAATCAACTGATTTAGGAACATACATTCGAAGTATTGCATCAAGAGGTGCAACTGGTGCCATATCTCATTCATTACGAAATAGTATTCGCATTTTAGAATATGCTGGATTTAATCCTGTAATTATTGAAAGTGTGGGGGCTGGTCAAACCGAAGTTGAAATTTCAAACATTGCCGACATTACAGTTGTAGTCTTTAATCCCAATACTGGTGATAGTATTCAAACCATTAAAGCAGGTTTGACTGAAATTGGAGATATCTATCTTGTTAACAAAAGTGACCTTAGTGGAACAAATCAACTATTTGATGCAGTGAGAGATTTTATTGGTGACTCTCAACGAAATCCAATAATTCTAAAAACTTCTGTAAAAAAGAATACTGGAATCACAGTTTTTGCAAAAACCCTTAAAGACATGATGAAATCCAAAAAGAAACTCAAAAATGAAAAAGATCAAGAACGACTTGAAGCAGAACTAAAAGATATTGTTTTAAATAACATACAAGAAAAGATTGATGACATGTTGTATTCTGATAAATTATTTTCAAAATATCTTAAAAAATTACAAACAAAAAGTATTGATCCTTTTGAAGCTGGAGACAAAATTACCAAATCTTTGCTAAGGTGATAAGATGCCACCAAAAAAATCAACAAAATCTGAAAAGAAGTTTTTTACTGATTCTAACTTCCCAGTAAAAAGAATCTATCAAAAATCTTCTAAAAAAAAACCTACTGAAGATGCAGGAAAATATCCTTTTACAAGAGGAATTCACCCTGGAATGTTCCGTGATAGATTCTGGACTATGAGACAATATTCTGGATTTGGTGATGCAAAACTTACCAATGAACGATTCAAATTCATGCTTGAAAAAGGTCAAACGGGTCTTAGTATGGCATTTGATTTGCCAACACAAATTGGTTATGATTCTGACTCTCCACAAGCAGAAGGAGAAGTAGGAAAAGTTGGTGTGTCTATAACCTCAATCAAAGACATGATGACAGCATTTGATGGAATTCCACTTGGTAAAGTTAGTTCTTCAATGACAATTAATTCTACCGCGTCAACACTACTTGCATATTATATTGCAGTTGGTGAATCACAAGGATTCAAAAGTCATGAACTTCGTGGAACAACTCAAAATGATATTCTAAAAGAATACATTGCAAGAAATACATACATCTATCCCCCTCAACCATCAATGCGACTTATTGGTGACATGATTGGTTTTTGTGCAGAAAAAGTTCCATCTTGGTATCCTGTTTCAATATCTGGTTATCATATGCGAGAAGCTGGTTGTACTGCCACCCAAGAAGTAGCATTTACACTAGCAAATGCTATTGCATATATTCAAACTTGTTTGGATAAAGGATTAAAAATTGATGATTTTGCACCGCGCTTATCATTCTTTTTTTGCTGTACTATAGAATTCTTTGAAGAGGTTGCAAAGTTTAGAGTGGCAAGAAAGGTTTACGCTAAAATTCTTAAAGATATGTTTAATGCAAAAAACCCTCGCTCATTACAGCTGAAATTTCATACTCAAACTAGTGGTGAATCGCTAACTGCCCAACAACCTGATAACAATATTGTTCGTGTTGCAATTCAAACAATGGCTGCAGTAGCTGGTGGTACACAGTCACTTCATACTAACTCTAGAGATGAAGCATTAGCTCTCCCCACTCAAGAATCTGCAAAAATTGCACTTAGAACTCAGCAAATTGTTGCACACGAAAGTGGAATTACAAAAACTGCTGATCCACTAGCTGGCTCATATTATCTTGAAGAATTATGTGATCAAATTGAAGATGATGTATGGAAATATCTCAAGAAAATCCAAAAAATGGGAGGTTCTGTTAAAGCAATTGAGAAGGGATTCTTCCAATCTGAAATTAGACAAAATGCTTACCGCCTAAAAAAAGAAGCAGATGATGGAGAGCGAATTCTTGTTGGCGTTAACAAATATGCTGAAGAAGAAAAACAACCAGAGTTACTTCGAATTGGTAGCAAGGTTGAGATTCAACAAAAAAAGGCACTCAAAAAACTACGTGCATCTAGAGATAAAAAGAAATGGGAAAAGGCACTTTCTGCCATGCAAAGTGCAGCAGAAACTGATGAAAACCTAATGCCTTACATAATCACTGCTGCCAAGGCCTTTGCTACAACTGGTGAAATCAGTAATACTTTCCGAGAAGTATTTGGAGAATATCGTCCAAAAGAGGTATTTTAGATGAAGATTGATCATATTGCCATTGCCGTAAATAATGTCGAAGAAGCAGCTAAGGTGTATCAACAAGCATTAGGTGTTGAGAATGTAGAATTTGAAACAGTAGAAACTGAAGGTGTTAAAGTTGCAATTATTCATTTAGATAATGGTCGTGTTGAATTAATGCAACCCACAAATGATAACAGTCCTATCAAAAAATTTTTGGAGAAAAAGGGACAAGGATTACATCATATGGCTTTAGAGACTGATAACATTGAGGGCGAAGTAGAAAGAATGGAAGGATGTGGAGTACAATTCTTAGGAAAAATAAGACCTGGTTCTGCAGGAACTAAAGTGACTTTCATTCATCCAAAATCCCTTGAAGGTGTTCTAGCCGAGCTTTGTTCTCATCCTAAATGATTATTCCATCATTTTCAAAGTGTCAGAAGCTGTAATAATACCTACAATTTTTGATTTCTTTGAAACTAGAATACACATGGAATATCGAATTAATGGAACAAGAACGTTTGCTGGAGTATCAAAATCTACTATTGGTGGAACAGGATCCATTGTGTCAGCTAGTTTGGCTTTTTTCAATTCTGCTTCTCCTAGGTCTGCCAAGTGTTTTACAATTCCATTTTCAGATATGATTCCAACTACATCTGAATTATCAAACACTGGAATCTGACTAATTGATAGTTGATGCATTTTTTTGATTGCATCATGAAGTGTATTTGTTGGTTTTAGTTTTACAATATCTTTACTACAAAAATCTCCTGCAATATGCGATGATGAATCTCCTTCGAGTTTTGCAAGATTCTCAAAAATTTTTTTTGCAGTGTCATAGCTTGGTTGACTTCTTCCTGATTCTATTTGATTGATCATAGAAGTACTTACTCCTGTCATTGTAGCTAGTTTTTTCTGTGTAATCCCTAACTTCTGCCTTATCTGTTTAATCGAATCAATTCTTGGTAGCATTTGTTTTGGTAATATTTTCTGATATATATGGTATTAGTTATGCTTAATCTTGAACATAATTTCATTTAGTAATGCTAAATTTTTAGGAATAAAAATTCCAAAAAGCTATTTCCTCTTTGATTTAGATTTTTTTGGGTGTTCAATTGCTGCTTGTGCTGCTGCTACTATTGCAATTGGAATTCTATGTGGAGATGCACTTACATAACTAAGACCTGCATCGTGGCAGAATTTGATAGAGTTTGGATCACCTCCGTGTTCTCCACATATGCCAATCTCCATGTTTGGTCTGGCTTTTCTTCCATATGTAATTCCAATTTTCATTAAACTTCCAACTCCGTTGACATCAATTGATTGGAATGGGCTTCTTTCAAGAAGTTCTTTCTCCATATATTCTGGAAGGAATTTTCCTTCTACATCTTCTCTACTAAAACTAAATGTTCCTTGTGTCAAGTCGTTTGTACCAAAACTAAAGAATTCTGCGGTACTAACAAGCTCATTTGCAGTTAATGCAGCTCTTACTACTTCAATCATAGTTCCAAAATTAATTTTTAGTTTCATTTTATGTTTAGATTCAATTTCTTTTTTGATTGAATCATAAATTTTCTTAATATGATTTAATTCTGCAATGCTACTTATCTGTGGAATCATAATTTGTGGATGAGCATTTACTTTCTTCTTTGTTAATTCAACAAGTGCTTCAAAAACTGCACGAATTTGCATTTCATAAATTTCCGGATATGTTATTCCTACTCTGACTCCTCTATGACCCATCATGGGATTTACTTCTGCAAGTTCTCGTGCTCTCTTTAGTACAACTTTTGCTTCTTTGATTTCATCTGTTGCTTTCTTTAATTCTAATTTGTGAATCTTTTCTGAAAGTTCTTCCGGATTTGGTAGGAATTCATGTAGTGGAGGATCTAATAATCTAATTGTAACTTCATATCCTTCCATTGCTTTTAGAATTTCAATAAAATCACTTTTTTGTAATTGTCCTAATTTTTTTAATACTTTAGTTCTTTCTTCAAGATTTTCAGCCATTATCATATCTACAAACAAACCAATTCTATCACTTGCATTGAACATTCTTTCTGTTCTACATAATCCAATTCCTTGACCTCCAAACTCTCTTGCAAGTTTTGCTCCAGCTGGAGTATCTGCATTTGCTCTGACTCCAATCTTCTTTGCTTTTTGAGCCCATTCCAAAATTTGCTTGAAATCTGAGGTAATTTTTGGCTCTATTGTTGGAATGTCTCCAATATACACAATACCTGAACTACCATCAATTGTGATGGCTTCTCCTTCACGAACTATTTTTCCATCTACGTTGCATTGTTTTGCCTCATAATCAATCTTCAAATCAGCACATCCAACTATACATGGTTTTCCCATTCCTCTAGCAACAACTGCGGCATGGGATGTTTTTCCTCCTCTACTAGTTAGAATTCCTACTGATTCAAAGAATGCTGGAACATCTTCTGGTTTAGTTTCTTCTCTGATTAAAATAACTTTGGCACCGTTTTCTCCCATTGCAGTTGCTCTTTTAACATCAAATACTGCAATTCCACTTGCTGCCCCAGGAGACGCTGCAATTCCTTTTGCTAACTGTGTGTAGTTTTTTACTGCGTTAGGATCAATTGTTTTGTGAAGCAATTGTTCTAATTGTTCGGCTTGAAGTCTTGTTAGTGCTCTATCTTTGTTAATCAATTTTTCTTTGACCATGTCTACTGATGTTTTCACCATTCCTACTGCATTCATTTTTGCATTTCTTGTCTGAAGTAAGTAGAACTTTCCTTGTTCAATTGTAAATTCAATATCTTGTGGTTCTTTGTAGTGTTTTTCTAATCTCTCACAGGTTTTTGCTAATTGTTTGTATGATTCAGGAAGTTCTTTTTTCATTTCATCAACCTGTTTGCCTGTTCTTACACCAGCTACTACATCTTCTCCTTGTGCATTAACTAGATATTCTCCATAAATATGGCGTGAACCATCACCAGGGTTTCTTGTAAAAACTACTCCAGTCGCACTATCTTCCCCCATATTTCCAAATGCCATTGATACTATGTTTACTGCAGTTCCATCTGCAATATCTTTTGTAATGTTGTTTTTCTCTCTGTATACAATTGCTCTTTCTCCCATCCAACTTCCAAACACTGCTTTAATTGCTAATTCTACTTGTTCAGTAGGATCAATTGGAAATTTTCTTCCAGTATGTTTGTTACAAATTTTTTTGTATTGTTCTACAATTTCTTTTAGAGATTTTTCGTTTAAATCACTGTCAGCTACAACTTTTTGTTTTTTCTTTGCATCCTCTAATACATCATCAAATTTCTTGTCATCTACTCCAAACACAACTTTTCCAAATAGTTGAATGAATCTTCTATAGGAATCCCATGCAAATCTTGGATTATTGCTCTTCTCATCTAATCCTAATACCGTCTGATCATTTAATCCTAAATTCAAGATTGTATCCATCATTCCTGGCATGGATAATGCTGCACCTGATCTTACTGAAACTAATAGTGGATTTGTCTTTGAATTCCATTTTTTCCCTGTTTTTTTCTCAATTTTTGCTATGTTCTTCTTTACTTCCTGCATCAGAGTTTTTGGAAGTTTTTTGTTGTTTTCATAATATTTCTTACACACCTCAGTAGTAATTGTAAATCCAGGCGGTACTGGTAACTTTAGTCTAGTCATCTCACATAGACCTGCTCCTTTTCCTCCTAGGAGTTTCTTGTTCTTTCCATCTCCTTCATCAAAAAAATAAACTTGTTTCATTTTTACGATTAACCAGTCACAAAAAGGGGGTATTAAACCATTGATTTAGCAAATTCAGTCATTATCTTGTTCCAATCTTTGGATTTGACAATTCCACTTGCAACAAGAATTCCTTTTGAACCTAGCTTTGATGCTTTTGCTACATCTTCTCCTGAAATAATTCCTGCACCACAAAGTAGTCTTGTTTTGTTTTTGGCACTCTTGACAGCAGTTGCAGCTTTTGTAATAAGTTCAGGTCTTTCTTTTGATACTGCTTTTCCTGAACCAATCAGTTCAGGTGGTTCTATTGCAATATAATCTGGCTCAAACTTTGCATATTTTTTAGCTTCTGCAACATCTTTTACACATACAATGGAGATCATTTTCAGCTCTTTTAATTTTGAAACTAATTTTTGGATTTCACTACTTGAAATTCTGTGTTCGCTGTGATTGATCAGTGATCCATTTACTTTGGATTTTTTTAATAATTCTGGAATTACAAAACCTGTAGTACTTCCAACTTTTGAATTATCAATATGTTGAGCTAAAATTAGAATTGAACTGTTTGCAACTAATCCAACCAAATGTTGTGGTGGTGCTATTGCAATTTTTATTCTGAATTTTTTAGCAATTTTTTCTGCAGTTTTTACAAATTTAATAATTTTATCTCCTGCAATTTCTTCATAATTTTTACAATTTATGACAAACATCTTCTTTGAACCTTTATGTATTCTATTTAATCTTTGATTAGATTAATTTTTTTGCAATTGTCTATCGTACATTCTCTTCATTCCAAGAACTATCATCATGAGAACTATTGCTGCAAGATTTGTGCCTATGATAAAGACGTCTGATACTATGATTCCATAAATTAACCACAAAATTGCTCCTGCAGAGATGAAGATCATTAAAAATTTTGAGACATCTTTTAGGCTCTTTGTTTTATATCCTTTGTAAATTTGTTCTACCCATCCAGTAAGAATTAAAATTCCAGCTGCAGTTCCAAGTAAAGTTAATAGAATTCCATCAATTTGCATCTCTTACACTAATTCCAAAAAAATTCGTCTAATCCTGTTTGCTTTGGTTTTCCCAAAATCGTGTCAAAATCCAAATCCATTGATGATGTAATTTGTTCTAATGTTGATTCCATGAATTCCATATATTTTTTAGAGTCAATTTCTTCTTTTTTTGCCATCTCTACTGGTTTTACACCTGGTTTGTTCAGAATTTTGATGTAAGAAATTCTATCTCCTCTTTTCACTTCTCTTATTGTTTCTAATTGTTTTGCAGCTCTGATATGTTGAGGAATTGTTTTTATGTACTCTGATGGTGCTTTGCTGAGCATCACATTAAATGTTAAATCTTCTAATGGGATTTCTTTTGCTTCTATTTTTTTACCACATGTTGCAATCTTTTCTGAAATTACTTTTTTTGCATTTTCAAAATCTTCTATTGTTTGAACTTTAGAAAGCACATCAAGTAATTCATAAAATAATTTTTTGATAAATGGAGGGGTGTGTGATTTTTTTCCTGTCAAACCTTTGACATCTACTTTTCCTGATTTTGTTACTCCTAGATAGTTTTTCTTTCGATTACTTAGTACGCAATATCTATACGTTTTGTCAATCTCTAAATCTACTCCATGATCTTTTTTTGCTTGTTCAATTACTTGTTGAATTTGCTCTTTGGTTGGATTCTTGATAAATAATGAATCCGTATCCCCATAAAGAACCTCAATTCCTGCTTCCTCACATTTTTTGATTGTCTCTAAAATTGTGTATCTTCCAATTGCAGTAGTTGCTTCTGCTGCTGGAAGAAAATACAATGGAAATATTTCTGCCCCCATTACGCCATAACTGGCATTTAGGATGACCTTGAGTGCTTGGCTGACTACTATGTATTGTTGTCTTTGTTCATCAGTTAGTGTCTCTTTTTTTGATAAACTCTTATAGTAATTGACCCTCAAATCTCTTAATGATCCAATAATCATTGATGTAAGTCCATTTCTTTTTGAACATGTCCAGTGATTTGTTTGTGGAATTGTATTTTTTTTACATTCTTCGTGTGAACATCGCACTGTTTCATATGACAAATTTCTAACTTTGATGATACTTGGATATAGACTTGCAAAATCCATAACAACTACATCAAAATGAATTCCTTCTTTAGGTTCTACAACAAGTCCTCCTCTGTATTTTTTATCTTTAATTACTGCATCAGACATAACCCCTTCTGATCTTCTCTGAAGCTCTTCTCTTTTTGGAATTAGACAATTCCGATATCTGTGTTCATAATACAATAGACTTCTAATCCATTGAGAAACCCCCATCCTTGCAATATCATCAATTGGCATCCTTCCAATTCTTGCAATAATTACAAGCAAATTCATTAGCAAATCATTGTTAAAACTAGTAAGATCATATGTCAAAAGAGCATCATTATAACAATAATTTGCAGTTTGATAGAGTGATAATTGATCTAATTCTAATCCATAATCTATCTTCTCTCTTCCAAGTAATGCCTTTGACACACTATTTAGTGAAAAATCTGTATATTTTTGGCTGAATGCATATATTTGAAATGAACGATTTGAAAAAGTTCTATACAAATCAAGATGAACTCCGTGTTTTAGTGTTGCAGAATCTCTCATCATGTAAAGGGGATTTTTTGAATTGTTGATTCCTAATCTTTCTGCTCTATTGTAAAGATATGGTAAATCAAATTCATCTCCATTATACGTAACAAGAAATGGAAATTCTTCGATTATATCAAAAGCATCTTGTATCATCTCTTTTTCTTTATCAGAATCATAAAAGATTACTTTGATATTTTGTTCAAGTTCGTTTGTTCCTTGTTCTGTCCCTTTAGTTTTGAGCACAAAAATCTGATCAAATCCGTCTGATCCTTTGAATCCAATTGCAGTTACTTTTTTTTCTGCAATTTTTGGATCTGGTATTCGTCCTATTTCTGCTTCTACTTCAATATCTAAACTAAGTCTTTTTATTTTTGGAATTGGTTGATTCAGTAAATCTGCCCATTCTGAAATAAACTTCTTGAATCCTTCGGCATCAACTACGCTTTCACTATCTACTTTGTCCCAAAGTAAACTCTTTAGTGCAAGTTTGACTTCATCAGAAATTTCTAAATCATGTTGTTTTATTTTTCCATTTTCTATTTCATAATACTTTCCAACAATTAATCTTCTGTCATAAAGATAGTTTTCATAATACTTGATATCTGATTCCCACGTTTCAATTATGTTTCTAATGCTTTTGTCCCCCGTAGTCCCTCCTATGGCTAACGGATCTGCTACAGTAATTTTTGACATGTCAATTTCTTTGTCTTTGATCAAATCATATCTTTGAACAGTTTTGATTTCTAAAATATCCTCTCTTTCTTGAAGAAATTCTAATTCATCTGGCGCTAATCTTGAATAACAGTAAGGCTTGTGACCTGTTTCATCTCTCCATAAAAATAATTTCTGTGATTTTGGTTCATAGAATTTCAAAACTGCTGATTTTGAATTGTTATCATATGTAGCTGATACTAATAATGATGGTGGCATTGATTCGATTTTTTTAGTCTCTGCTAGATTTACTTGCATTTTATCACACAGAACTTTCGTATTTGTTGACTAATTCTTTTGCCCATTTTGCAATTTTGTCCTTGTCTAATTGTATAACTTCCACTCCTGCATCTTTCAATAAATTAAAGTCAGTTTCTGGATAAGAGTCAAGACAAACAAATTTTCTAATTCCTATGGTAATTGCCATCTTTGTGCATTCTAAGCATGGGACAAATGTTGTATACAGTATTGCTCCTTCCACTCCTGCCTCAATTCCCAAAATTGCACAATGCATTATTGCATTTGCTTCTGCATGATTGCAAAGACATCTATCAAGCGATGCTCCAGATTGAATTTTTCCTTCCATTCTAAGTTTGCATCTTTCACATCCTCCTTCAAAGCAATTTTTAATTCCAGGAGGTGTTCCATTGTATCCTGTTGCTAATTGTCTATGATTTCTAACAATTACGGCACCAACCTGTCGTGTCATGCAATTTGAGCGAAGTTTTGCTAATTCTGCTTGTAGCATAAAGTATTCATCCCAATTTGGTCTATCAAAAGAACTACTCACACAAATCATGTTTGTCTGTTCAATATATGGATCACGTTATTGAAATTCTGTTTGCGATCAAAATCAAAATGAAATTATGTTCTGAGAACAACATGTACACAAACTTCTTTAACATCTCCACAAATGTGATTCAATGGCAATCTATTCAGCTCAAGTAAATGTCATTCACAAACAATTTCAAAATGCTGTAAAAAGAGCAAAGACAAAAAAAGCTCTAAACAAAGCATATAGTGCTCACAAAAAAGCTCATGGCCGCATTTTGAAATCCCATCTTCGTGAAGAAGAAAGAATGATTAACAAAGCCAAGAAAAAATTAGGTTAATCCTATTTTTCAAATTTTCTTTTTTCTTCATATGTAGATAATTGAGTAATAGATAATATTTTACTATACAAAAGCATAAAATCAATACATTGTAATTTTCTTTATAGGCTTATGCAATATATTGAAAAAAAATATGTGCAGAAAAATTCAATAGAGAAACGAGATTATCAAGTTAACCTTGCAAATCAAGTAATCCAAGAAAATTGTATCGTAGTTTTACCTACTGGTCTTGGAAAAACTGCTGTAGCCTTACAGGTAATTGCTGAATACCTCTCAAAGGGAACAGGTGGTGTATTGTTTTTGGCTCCAACCAGAGTTTTAGTAAATCAACATTATGAATTCCTAAAAGAAAATCTTACGTTGGATGATATTTCATTAATTACAGGAGAAGATACTGTACAAAAACGAACCAAACTTTGGAATAATAGTGTAATTTGTGCTACTCCTGAAATAACCAAAAATGATTTGGATAGACAGATTGTATCTCCTAAGCAATTTAACCTAATAATCTTTGATGAAGTACACCGAACAGTGGGTGATTATGCCTATTCAGGAATTGCAGAACGGTTTTCAAATTCTTCAGCAAGAATCCTAGGAATGACTGCAACTCTTCCAAGTGAGAAAGAAAAAGCTACTGAGATTTTAACAAAACTCAAAATTTCAAGTGTTGCAGAAAGAACAGAAGATAGTTCCGATGTAAAACCTTACACTCAAGAAACCAATACTGAATGGATTAACATAGAACTTCCTCTAGAATTAAAATCAATTCAAAAATTATTGAAACTAGCATTAAATGAACGATATGATGTCTTACGAAAAAATGGTATTCGTCTGGCAGAACAACAGTCTTTATCTGCATTACTTCGAATTAGACAATTTGTCTTAAATCAAAATAGGCGTTCCGCAAAACCACTCTTTACTGCCATTAGAATTCATTATGCACTAAATATTCTTGAGGCTCATGGTATTACTCCATTTTTAAAATTTTGTGAACGTGCAAAAGCAAAGAAAGGTGCAGGAATAAAAGATCTTTTTGAAGTTGATCCTAATTTTACTAGGGCAATACATCTTGCAAAAGAAGCTCAATCACGAGGAATTGAACATTCAAAAATTCCAAAACTAAAAGAAATTCTGGAATCCGTGCCAGGAAAAGCTTTGATTTTTACTAGTTATCGAGATTCTGTTGATTTAATTTTCAATAAGTTAACTGAGATGGGTGTTTCTGCAGGAATTCTAATTGGTAAAGCTGGTGAAACCGGGCTGAAACAAAAAAAGCAAATTGAGACCGTACAAAAATTTAGAGATGGACTATTTCAAGTATTAGTTGCAACACGTGTTGGTGAAGAAGGATTAGATATTGCTGAAGTTAACCAGGTTATTTTTTATGATAATGTGCCAAGCTCCATTCGATTCATTCAAAGACGAGGAAGAACTGGTAGAAAAGATACTGGAAAACTTGTAGTACTTATTGCTAAAAACACCATTGATGAAACCTATTATTGGATTGGACGAAGAAAGATGTCCTCTGCTAAATCTATGGGTGAAAAAATGACCAAAGTTTTAGAGAAAAATCAAGAAATTGAATCCCAAAAAACAGGATTAGATGCGTTTCTTTAAGTTGAATGTTTCTTTTACAAAATTGTTCTTCTTTATTGATAACAATATTCTAAACTATTTTTTAGGAATAATTCTCTGTTGACCTCAAATACTAGCAAATCAAAAGAGATGAAAAAATTATTACAAAAAGAAAAAGAATTTCACAAAGAAATCCGTGCTGACTATAAGAAAATTAGCCAAAAAATTAATAATGATTTTGTGATGGTAAAAAAATCAAAATCTCTGTAATAGTTTATGCGAATCTTTTGATGATGTGATATCCAAACTCTGTTTTTACAGGCTCTGAAACCTCTCCAATCTGCAGTTTAAATGCCACCTCTTCAAATGGTTTTACCATCATTCCTCGTGTAAAATATCCTAAATTCCCATCTTTCTTTGCACTGCCTGAATCAATTGATAATTCCTTTGCTAATTTCCCAAATTTTTCTCCATTTTTGATCCTTTCTAAAATTGATAATGATTCACTTTGTTTTGAAACAAGAATATGTGAACATTTTACTTTGGCAACCACTAATGATTTCAGAATATCTCACTATCTTTATCTATTTTGAATGGTACTTAATGTATGCAAGCATGCGTTTTGATTAACTGTAACACAGGATGTGAGAATAATGTGATTTCAGAATTTAAGGAATTATCAGAAATTGTAGAAATCAATGGAATTTGGGGCAAGTATGATATTTTTCTAAAGATCTCAACTGTTGATTCTAACAGAATTGAAAAAATTGTAAAAAGGCTAAGAAATCATCCTGATGTTGTAGATACCTATACTATGCCTGTATTGTATGGACAAGGAGGAACAATAGATACAATTGAAGATTAGTTTTATTCACTAATTTGCCGTAATTATTTAAAACACAAAGTCAAAAAGCAGATTTTGCCTTACTGTCATTACTATTTTTCTTTATTCTGTGTCTTTATTGTTTTTCTTTTTATTATTTATTTTGTAGAATCAAAAAAACATCCTTATGTAAAAACGAAAGTATGAATATATGATGTTTGAACGTTTAAAATGTAAAACTTGTGCTCAAATTATCTAGTCAAAAGTATTTTGATAGATATTATAAAATAAAACATAAAAATAAAAATTGACAGAAAATCTGTGCTTGTAATGTCCATTTATGGTTCAAAAAAATAGTAATCCTTGAATATTAATTTACCATAAATTTTTAGATAAAACCAATTTTAGAAATATTTCTGATAAATCTTCTAGTTTGTTCAAATGAGCAAACTTGTTTTTATCAATTTCTGTCTATTTCTTATAGTATGAAGATACTTCACGTTGAAGATACTCCTGAAATAAGTCAAGTTTTTGCAGATATTTTATCCAGCAAAAATTATGATTTTGACAGTGTTTCTGATGGTAGAGCTGGTCTAGAATTGGCAGTTTGCAAAGACTATGATCTTATTTTGCTTGATATGTGTATGCCAAAATATAGTGGTGCTGATTTTCTAATTGATCTCAAGTCTAGAAGACCTTCAGAATTATCCAAAGTCGTGATTGTTAGTGCATTAGAGATGAATGCGTTGCAAGAACAACAGTTGCTTGATTTTGGAATTCGTTCAATTCTCAAAAAACCTATTTCTGTTCAAACATTGCTTTCACAAATTGAACAAGAAATAACTTTCTAGTCTAAAACCCCAACTAACTTTATTTTTAGGTATGATTTTTAAAAATGGTGCTTCATTTTCTTTCCATGGCTCTCTTCTGACCCAATCAAATCTGTCATAAAAACTCTCATAATATTTCTTAAACTCTGAACCCTCTTCTACAATCTCTATATCTCCTTGAATACATACTACCTTGTGGTCTCCAGATTTGTAAACATCTATCACAATGCTTGTGTGAGGATTTAATTTGATATTAGAATATGTTCTTGTGCCATAATCCGTCGCAACTAAAATTATATTCTCGTAATATACAAATGATACTGGTTTTACATGAGGAATGTTATCATGTGACGTCGCAATTCTTGCTTCTTCTAATGATTTTAGAAAATTTATTTCTTTTTGATTAAATTCTATCAATTGAAAATTCGTTCTCTTATCTCTGGTATGTGTTTGTATACAATATCTCTTACTTTGATCTGATCTTCTGTAGTTGGCATCTCTTTTTGTGCACTAAGGATTGCACCACTCATACCAAGTGCCATTCCCATCACAATTCCATACACAAATTCTTGTGGATTTTCAACTTTTAGTGTTTCTTTATTTTCTTTAATTTCTTGTAGATATGATGGAATCGTTGCTACTGCTCCATTGATAGTTTGGACTATTAGCATCTCTAATTGGTCTTCGCTCATACTAAAAATGATTACAAGAATTCTTAATAAATTTGTGCCTAAGATTTTTAATCAAGGTTTTCTGAGCAGAGATATGTTCTCATTTTTTACTACTAAAGAGGCAAATGAGGCCTTACCTGATGTAATAAAAAAATTTGAATATTCCTTGGCAAAAAAAAATGAAGTAACAAAACTAGAGCAACAATTACAGATGAGTCTCTCTTCTACAAACTCTTTTGAAGAATATGTAAATCTCAAACAGAAGATAAATTCTGCAATTACTCACTTTTATGAATCAGTTGAAATCTTAGAAAATACTGGGGTAGTAGTCAAAAGTATTGAGCAAGGATTACTTGATTTTCCGTCTAAGCGATTTGATGAGGAAGTTTGGTTATGCTGGAAATATGGTGAAACTGAAATAAAATTCTGGCATGAAAAAGATTCTGGTTTTATGGGTAGAAAACCTGTAGAAGTAAGTGATGAATCCCTAGTATGATTAACTAATATTGTGAACTATTCTGAGATCATCCCAACTCTCTACAAGGTGGGAACAAAACTCATCTCTACATTCTGTAGCATATCCGCAACTACACCTACTCATTCAAAATCTACCTCACTTGAGTCTGTCTTTGTCCAGATGTTGTTAAACAATAATGCTTTAGAGTAAATTATAGTTTCAGAGTTTGTCCATATTGCTCTCATCTCTTTATTATTTCCTTCATTTTTGATAAAGAATAATACTTCGTCATCATCTTTTATCAAAAAGCATAGATTTTCTTTTACTGACGAACATAGCTTCTTTACTTTTGATTTATCAAGATCATCAAAGATATATTTTGATTTTTTTGATATTGATGTTAAAATTTTATAATCAACTTGGTGTTCTTCTAATGCATCAAGGAAGTTTGCATGATAAAATTTCATAAAGTCTTTTTCAGAACCTAATATTCTACACTCTGATTTGGCATTTAAAATCATGTCAAATATTTTACTGTTAACTTGATTCCCACCTTGTAACACCTTGAATTTTTCTTCCTCATCTTCTTCAATTCTTGATTCAGCCCCTGGAATTTTTTCCCAAATTTTTTCTAATTCAGGGCCTGATTTTTTTAGTTTGTTTAAGCGCTCTGTTTCAGTATTAATTAGAACATAGACTGCCTGTTTTATTGATAATGATGTAAATTTTATAGGATGTCGAAATGATGCCTCGACAATTCCTTTGTTTTGTAGTGCTGTTAGTAAATGGTATGTTTCACTTCTTGGAACATCTACTGCCTTGGCAATCTCAGAAGCAGTCTTAGCACCAATCTTTCCTAGATAGAAAAATACCTTGATCTGATTAGGGGTTAATCCAAAGGTTGTAAGATACTCTTTGACCTGCTCATAATCGTCTCTATCCACAGGATACATGCCTAATTGGAGTATGTTTGATGCTATTCCCATTAATGGAAATAGTGAGTTTTTTGTATAAAAGCCTGATCGTGTAAATGTATGCAAATTACTACAAATACATACAATTGAAAATTTTTTGTCGCCTGTTATGATGTTAATAGTATAGTATTTTTTCTAAAATTTAGATTTGAATAATTTGAAAGATTGCACTATTTGTTAGCAGATGTTTTTTTAATTGTATCTTTACGATCATATTATTTTCTTGTATGTCCATTTTGATGTTCTGAAATACTGTTTCGTATTTTTTTATTTTTTTATTGTCATTTGATAATTCAAATCCGTTTGAAATTAAAATTCCATCTGAAATCATTGAATTAATTTTTCTGTATCCTGATGTTTGTGGAATTTTTGATTCTTTTAAAATATCTGCAACAATCAATGTTTTGTTTAAAACTGTGCCTAAAATCTTCTTTTTATCCTCATCTCCTAGTGTTTCTAGAAATATTTTTGATAGTCCTTGGTCTTGAATTGTAATCCATTCTTCTTTCTTTTCTGTTTTTTCTAATTCAATTACATTAAGCAATGATTTTGTTTCAATTTCATCTGCATTTGCACCAAAAAATTCTCTAAGAACACTGTCTAATTTGTGAAAGTCTTTTACTGCTTGAACCATGTTCATCCCATGTCTTTCAATTAATCTTTGTTCAATCTTTTCTAGTTTTTCTGTTCCAAGATTTTCTTCAATTTGCTTTCTTAATGATGGTACAAGTAGATTGTCTATTCCATTATCCAACAAAAATTCTTGTACATATCTGATAATAAGATAGGTGGATTATCTTTTCAAATTGACATTCTTTTTTATACTATTCATCAAAATTTTGATGTTATTTCCACAATTGAAATTATCAGAAATTTTAATTTCAATTTGTCTGAATTTAGACTCATTTTAGGCTCAAAATTATCATATTTCTACAAATGACTACTTTGTAAGTACATGTACAAAGTTGTACGTGTTAGAATCTAACATACTAGTCTATTTTATGTAAAATTAGGCTAATTTGGTTAGTAACATGTATGATATGACTGGATTTTGGAGTGCCAAATAATTGACACTACAAGAAAATCGTATTCTAAAGAAAACTGATAATGTTTCAATTAGAATTGATTCTAAATTAAGCACCAAACTTCATGAAAAATGTGAAGAGCAAAAAATTAGTCTTAATACATTGATAAATCATATTCTTGAAAAACAAGTTAACTGGAATGATTTGGCATATGAGATGGGATGGGTTACAGTATTTCGCTCAACTTTTCGTGAATTATTAAATTCTACATCCGAAGATGATGTAAAAAGAATTGCGTCATCTGCAGGCAACACTGATTTGAAAAATTCATTGAACTACTTTTATGGGCAAATCACTCTTGAGTCCATCTTGGATTTATTCAAAAAACGATTCCAAAGCATGAATGTTCAGTTTAGATCTATGTCCTCTGATGGTAAAAACAAAATTATCATTCAGCATGATCTTGGAAAGAACTGGCCACATCTTATTGTTACACAGATGAATGCGATTCTCAATGATGTTGGGTATAGAATTGACAATGACGAATATAACAAAAGTGGCTTCTCATTTGAGATATCTTCTGTGGAGGAAAAAAATTGAGTAAAGAATCACTCAGATCAAAAGCAGAAGAAATCTCCAAGAACTATATCCGAAGTATGGAGAAATTAAAAAAGATTGAGGAATGGAGAAATGAAATAGACACTAGTCCCCTTTCTGATAACCCTGCTTTTACCCCAACATATGATACACTCAAAGAAATACTTGATTCAAAGGAGAAAGAAGAATGAGTAACACAAACCATGTAGACAAAGAAGAGAGTTCTATAAAATCTGATTTTGGTCTAAACAACAAAGTACTTTTACTTATCGTTGGTCTAGCTTTAACCTTTGAATCTTATGTGTTAACTGTGGAGTTTGATACATCAATTTTCAATGTTGCTGATTCTTTCTTTTTCATTGGGCCTATTGCTGCAATGGGGATTGGATTTACAATTGCACTCAAAAATGGAAGAGATTCTATGTATTTCAAACCATTCTTGTTCTTATCAATTGGTATCTTGTTTTTCATGCTAGGTGATGTTATTTATCTATACTATGACATGGTTATGGGTGAGGATCCATATCCATCAATAGGTGATTTGTTTTATTGGTTATTCTATCCATTTGTAATTGGATTTATCTACTATGCCCTGAAATTCTTTGCATTTCCACTATCAAAGTTAAAGGTAATCCTAATCTCAATGATTACTATTGAGGTGATTTTTGTTTATACTGGATTATCCTATGGTACTTTTGATGGTGATGTTCTAAACTTTGATTTTGTATATGGTCTGGCTTTTGTTAGTTTTGCGGCCTTGACAGTTGGATTATCCGCTCTTGGAATAATCAGTTTTAAGCAGAGTCTTCAAGGATTGGTTTGGACATTAATTCTTGTCAGTTTACTGATTAATGCTGTATCTGACGTTTGGTACTTCCATTTGGAGCTCTTTGAAGGTTATGTCCCATTGGATACTATTGATACACTATATCTTACTACTTGGATGGTTATGTTTTATGGTCTTTATAGGCATTATAGATATTCTACATGAATATTATTTCAAAAAATAACACACACTTTCTCATATAGCAACATCTGGTATTATTAGTACAGTGGAAATCTATAACCAGTTGGTGTATCAGGCTAGTATTGATACAATAACATCAATCTTGGGCAAAAAAGTACTTGCTAAACTAGAAGATGATCTAGAGAATATCTGGAGAACTAGTTTGAAGTATTCTATTATGGATTTTGACCAATTTCATGAAGCACTTCAAAGACAATATGGTCCTGCATCTGACCGTCTTTTAGATGAGATTAGGAAGAAAGTTATTGCTGAAGCCACTCCATTTAATGAAATCAAATCAATCAAGAGTGGAGATACCCTTAAGATTAAAGATGAACAACTAGTCAAGCAAATCTTGTCTGGTTACGGTGATGGAGATTTACGACAATTACTTCAGCTTTGGACACATCCACTGCTATGTGTAGATGCAATTGAAAATAGTAAATTACCACAAACTTCTGCTTACCGAAAAATCAAAACAATGATCAAAGCAGGTCTATTACTACAAGATGGAACAAAGACTGTTGAAGGACGTCAGGTTCCAATGTATAAACAAACATTTTCTAAAGTACAGGTAGGATTTTCTCAGAAAGGCACTACTCTATTAGTAGAAGTAGCATAGGAATCTACTTTCAATATTTTAACAACTTTATTGAAATTTCATGCCATTACTGCATAATTCTTATTTTCCGAATTTTATTACAATATTGACATAACATTTCAAAAAATAATGTCATTTCCAAATTTTAGAATCATAGGCTCAAATCAAGATAAATACTCATAATAATGATCGCGTTATTTCCAAAATTGGTAATAAATGAAAATTGTCAATGAGCCGTTTTCTGCATTTAATCGTGTTTCTATATCCTCTAAAAAAAGTAAAATTGTTTTAGGCATGCTTCTTACTTTGCTTGCAGCTTCTATGGAGGCTCTTGCTGATGTTATTCCAAAACCCTTAATGGCAGATACACAAATTTCACCTGCCAGTCCTTTGTTGATTGTTTTTCTGATTTACATTGTTAATGGTGCGATATTTACTCCATTTACAACCAAATCTCCTGCTCTTTCCAAATTTTCGATAAAACCACTGTATATGCTGACTACATTAGGTGTAGTTGAAGTTCTTAGTACCATATTTTTCTTATATGGCCTAAAGGATACATCTGCAATCCATGCATCGATTCTAGGAAATGGTGAGATTGTATTTGGTGTTATTATTGCAATGATTGTTTTAGGTGAGAGAATTAAACGCAAAGAAGTACTCCCATTCATGTTAATTGGAATCGGGGCAATTATGATTCCCCTGGGAACTGATATCTCTGAAGGTGGATTTACAACAAATTTTGTTGTAGGTGACATTATGATTTTGGTCTCTGGTCTATTTTTGGGAATTGTAATGACTATGTACAAGAGAATGGGTGATCAATTTGATTCTAAGAGAATTATACAGTATACCTCTTTTGTTGGAGCTGCAGTTGCACTTGGTGGCATATTAGTAATGGGAATCCCATTTGAGTTGGATCCTAACCATCTTCCAATCATACTGATTACTGGCATAATTGGAGTTGGGATGCCTGTGTTCTTTGTTCTGATAGCCTTAAGGTATATTGGTGCTGTCAGAACCATTTTGGTATTTTCTACAACGACTGTGTTTGGTGTGACGTTTTCAAGTTTGTTATTAGGTGAAACTATCACCATGGCAAATGTAGGTGCTGTAGGAATTGTGATAGCAGGAACATATCTTCTAAGAAAAAGACTTGCTAGTGATTAATTTACAAAACTAGTACGTTATCTGTATAACATACAGCCATTATTCTATCTGTTTTTCATCAAAAAATTATGAGAAGAACATTCTTGTTACGTCTAGCTAGAAAATGGGATGAAGAATCATCTGAAGAAAATCTCGATAATTAAGATGCGCGTGTTTTTCTAACAAAATTTTTGACATCTATGGTTTTTAGTGGTTTTGAAGAATCCCATAGAAATGAGCATAAAGTAAAGATGTTGTCTACCATCTCAGCTGAGTTTGTACATAATGATGAATCAGAATCTGCACCTGAATTTTGAGATGATACAACAGAATCAGACATTATCATTTTTTTGTCTTTTTGTACTACCATTCTTCCTTTTGATGGGAGTTTCCCAATTCTTGTTTCAGTGGCATTGAATCTCTTGACAAATGGTGCTAATTTAGGATCAGTCATATCCACCAGTAATCTTACTTTGCCCCCATTCTTTTCACATATGATAATCTTTTCTGGAATTGTACTATGATACATTCTTGAAACATCATCTAATGTTGTTGCAATATAGATTACATCCGTCGTGTTTTCAATTAACTGTGCAATATCTGCATAGATGTTTTGACGTCCTTGAACTACTCTAAATGTTGGAATGCCACTGACCTGGTTTGTAGTAATTTCGTTATTTATTTTATCAATTATCGCCTCTCCTGATTTTTTTATTTTATTTACTTCATCTTCTTTTTTGCCTAATGCAATTTTTAATGCATCTTGAGGATCTACTGCGATACATAATTTGGGACTAGATAATGTCGTTGATATAATATTTCTACTAACAAGTTTATCTACGGTTCTATACATTCTTGCTCTGTCTATGTCAAGTTCTTTTGCAAGTGCGCTTGCCGTAATTGGACCTGCTCTAAGTAAATTAAGATAGACTTTAGCTTCTAAATCATCTAAATCTAAAATCTCTTCAAGTTCTGTTGCAATTCCTGTTACTTGTTCTTGATAAGACATCAATTTGCTGTAATCTCCTTCAACCTAGGCTCATTTAGTCTGATTGCATTTAGTATTTTCGCACAATTTCTTAGTCTGTGGTTTTGATTAATTCCCATAATTGGAAATAGTAAGATCTATCTGAACTAAAGGATCTGCTTGTTAGATCGATTACAAACAACGTCGTTTAGTAATATTACAAACATACACATTTCTTATGTTATTATTCTAATATGTTGATGAATTTTTACAATATATTTTAAACACTTTTTTAGAAAAAATGTCCTAATTGCTAATTATGTTACATTAAATGCAATTACTGCTATAATGATCATTACAACAACATGTTTTGTCCCTGCAACATAAGACCCTGAACCGATCTTTCCTGCTGCTAACCCCCCAAAAACTGCCTCAATAATTGCCATGTTAAACAATGCTGATTCTAATTTGTCAATGTCCATATTTGCCAATGAACCAAAGAGTCCTTCAGTTCCACTACCTGATGCGAGTAATCCCTCCTGAACTTTTTCAATTTCAGTAAAGAAACTTGTAGTTAGCAATACTGCAACTGCCAAAAACACTACAAATGAAATGTAAATGGTGTAAGTGTATGGTTGTAAGGCTGATTTTCTATTCTTTTCAATATTTTGCATTTCAGAGACATGTTTTTGTATCATCTCCAAGTTTTCAGTAACATCTCCTCCAATCTTCATTGCCATCTCCAACAAAACTGTGACACGTCTTGCTACTCTGGTTCCTGTTCTTTCTGCAAAATTCTCAAAGGCTTCTTCAATTGGAGTCCCCCAACTAATGTTTGCTCTGAGATTCTTTAATTCTGGAGTCAAAGCACCGAGATTTCTGTCTGCAGTTTGCTCTATGGCCCTAATTAGATTGGCTCCACTTTGAACTGAACTTAACAAAGCCAGTAAAAATACTGGAAGATTTCTATCTATGCTATCTTTTCTTTGAACTTCTTTTAACTGATGTATAGTTAATGGGATAATTCCTACTAATATTCCAAAGATTAATCCTATGTCTCTAATTGTTGTGGAATCTGAAAATTCTGAAAAATAGAAGCTCATTGCAATAACTGTTATTGATGCAATTATGGAAAATGATGCTGTCTTTAGTATTTCATTTTTCAATATTGATTGCTTTGCTTCTAATTCATTTGCTTGTTTTCTTTTTGTCTTTTTTTCTGCTCTTTGCATAATTCTTACCTCTTTGGCACCATTGTATCCATCATAACCAACATCAAAACACCACTTAGTGGAATTACTGCAAATGTTAGAATATTCATAAGTGTTAACAGATCAAACCCTGCAAGATTTGGACTCATTATGCCCATAATTGACAGCATGATTACTGCAAGTAATGGAAAGACAATTAACAAAATTGTGTAAATTTCAGCAACACTTCCTAAAGATTCAGTAGTTTTTTGCATAAGCATTTTTTTTTCTTCCAACTGCACTTTTGCAGTTGCATTAAAGTATTCTTTAAGATCTCCTCCTGATTGAACCGTTACTATTGCTCCCTCAAGTAATTCTGAGTATGGTCCTGTTGGGGTTCTATCAATCAAATCCTTTATTGCACTGATTAAATCCATTCCTAAAATATCGATATTTCTTACAATGAATCTTGCATCTTTAACAATGTCTTCCTCGGTCTCTTCTTTTGCAATTGCTTTGAAGATCCCTTCTAATGTAAGTCCACTGGTTGCTAATGTTGACATGTATCCAATAAAATGTGGAATCTCTTCCACAAGTTTGGATGCTCTATTTTTTACTCTAATTGCAGGAATTGCCTGTAAAATACCAAATGTCATTACAAAAAGCATCAATCCTGTTAATACTGGAAGTAAAAACCCTACGCTTGCAGGCTGAATATTTACAAATTGTGCTGCAATTCCTCCAAATATTGCACCACATATTCCTGCTATGAAACTAAAGAAAACCATACTTGAAACATACACTTCAAATGGTATTGGCATCATTGCTTGTTTGATTGATTTTTCTAAAGAATTTAATTTTGGATGCAGAAATTTAACATGTTCATTTAGTATCTTATAGCTTAACACATGTATTTGTCCTACTGATTCTTCCTCTTGTTTCTTTTTTTGTTTAGTTCCAATTAGATTCATGATTAGATTTCTAACCTCTTTCTTTCATAGAATCGTTCAGGATCTGCATAATAATCCATTATGTTTGTAGTGACTTCTTTATGATCTCGAATGTCTTTTTGTACCATCCATTCTAGTGCAGCTCTTCTTTTTGTTAATTCGTAATTAATCTTCTCTTCTGTATCTCCTTCTCTTTCTTTGATTTTTCTAAATACTATACTATTTCCCATATAATCATGAGTATCTGTTTTTGGATTCCATTTGAAAATATCATGTGTTTTGATATGACCTGTGTTTTCATCAATTCCATTAATCTCTGAAACTTGAATAATTCTTCTAACTGATTTATCTCCAACTCTTATTTTTAATTGTAATGTGATTAAATCAAGACTGTTTGCAATTAATGCCTTTGGAACATCCATTGGTGATGACGTTAATCTTGTAAGTGTTGCATCAACCGAATCAGCATGTATAGATGAAAATCCTCCATGACCTGTAGCCATTGCTTGAAATAATGTGTATGCTTCTCTTCCTCTAGTTTCTCCAACAATGATGATGTCTGGTCTTTGTCGAAGTGCTGCTCTTAAAAGATCAAATTGATTGATTTCGCCAATTTGTGTATCTGTGAAATTTTGTCGTGAAACTGCTGGAATCCAGTTTTCATGCGGAAGATTCAATTCTTGAGTATCTTCTATGCTGACAACTTTTTGACCAGGTCTGATAAATGAAGCAAGAGCATTAAGTGCTGTTGTTTTTCCACTTGCTGTGCCCCCCGCAATAAGCATTGTGGCTCTTTTTTCAGCCAGATACCACATGTATGCAGCAATGTCTACTGAAATTGTTCCAAATTTTATCAAATCAATAATCGTGATTGGATCTGCTCTGAATCTTCTAATTGTGAACGTGCTACCCCTTTTAGTGATTTCATGACCTAATGTTAGATTGATTCTGCTTCCGTCTGGAAGTGATGCATCAATGATTGGGTCTGCCATAGAGACATGTTTTCCACAAATATATGCCATTTTTCTTGAAAAGTTGTTTAATTCAGTGTCTTTTTCAAATATGATGTTTGTTGGCATTGATTCATACTCTCTGTGCCATATGTAGATTGGAATGTTTGTTCCATCACAACTAATTTCTTCAATCATATGATCTCTCATTAAAGGTTCTATTTTTCCAAGATTTACAAAATCACGAATTGCAAAATAATTAATTTTTGCAATGTTTTTAGATGGAATTTTTAATCTGTATTTTTTAACCATTGATAATATTTTCTTTTTTAATCTTCGTTCAGCATCTTTTTTTGATTTAATATCTTTTAGAGAAACTGTAAGTTCTGTTATGAGTAATTTCTTTATAATTTCAAATGCTTTTTGATCTCTTTCTGAAAGAACCGGTTCTATAACTTGGTATCTTAGTCCTCCTTTGGCAGTAGGGTCTTTGATTATTCCTGCATGAATCTCATTGTTGTCCCATTCTAGTTTTGATAATGTCATAAATTGAGGAATTTTTGCTTCATCTTTTGTCTCTTTTATCTTTGTGGATGTATCTGTTTTTTTTGATTTTACAATATTTTTAGTCTCTGTCTGTAATTTTTGTAACACTGATAACTTGTTTTTTAATATATTTAATTTCAAATTACAATTAATGTGTATGTAATATGTTTTAACGCTTGTTCGTTCATATGAACAAAAATAGATACGTAAAGAGCTGTTCGTTCATATGAACAAAATTTTCTTTTTACGCTGCTTTAGGTAACAAAAACTACCATGGTAAATGATATGCTCATATCTTATGAGGTGTACTTTTGATGTTCAGAAAAAAAACTATCAGAGATGATGCTGAATTAAATGCAAAATCTGAACACAAATTGGCAGGATTTGAGAACATATCATCAATTTTTAAAGGTCATTCGAACACTGTGAAATCAGAACCGATAATTGAAGAATCTACGATTGAAGAGCCTACTTCTATCCCCGAATATGATTTGCCTAAATCTTCTACTAGTAAATCTGTACAATTGATTCAAGAAATTCAAAAACTCGAAGATAGAACAATAAAACCATTTGTTGATTACAACGAAGGACGTTTGTTTTATCCAATCTTATTAAAAATAGGAGAAATTCAAGATAATGTTGATTATCTTGATAGTTTAGTTTCTGATGGAATTTTAGAAAAACAAATCTATGAGAAATTAATTGTATGCCCAATTCATCCTGATACGTTTTCATCTAGCATGCGTCTTTATTGTCCAAAATGCCATTCAATGAATGTTGAAAAACTAAATCTGTTTGAACATAAAAGATGCGGTTACATTACAGAAAGTAGTAACTTTGATTTTACAGATCATGAAAATTCTCATTGTCCATCATGTAAAAAACCAATTAAAAATTTTGAAAAAGAAATACGTGTTCCTGCTATGTGGTATCAATGCGATAATTGTTCTGAAAAATTTGATGATGCTGTAATTAAATTGCATTGTAGAAAACATGAACATGATTTTGATACTAATTCTGGACAATTTGTTACGACATTTAGTTATAAACTAAAAAATTCTGAAATTTCGATTAATTCTGATACCAGTCAAATTAAAGACGAATTGTTAAAATTGCTTCAAGGTTTCAACTTTACTGCCAAACTTAATGTCTCTATAAAAGGAAAAAGTAACAATGTTCATGATATTCCAATTTACGCAAAAAGTAAAACAACTGGAGAATCTATTGCAATTTTTATCAAAAATCAATCTGATGGTATTGATCAATCTGATATGAATTCAATTTTGGTTCCGAAATTAGATATTGAACCAACTAATACCTTGTTAGTTACTGCTTCTGAAATAAATAATGGTGTAGAATATCTGGCCAAACATTATGGAATACATTTGATCTCTGAATCTGATTTCTCTAAAATTCTTTCTAGTGTTGAAGAATTTGTTTCTAATTGGCATACTGATGATGGTGATAGTAAATGATTGTATATTTTCCTAAAAAAACTCTGAAAACAAGACGAGGAGTTAGTCAAATTATGGGGAGTATGGTGATTTTGGGTGTTGTTGCATCTGTTGGTTCAGTAATTTTGTTTAATGGAATGAATGAAATTAATGCATTTACTTATGATCTGACCTTTTATGACAAGGCAAAAAACGAAGCGTTAAGAGAGGATTTGATTTTTGAGCATGTTCATTTCAAACCTAATACCAATAATGTTACTGTCTATTTGACAAATATTGGCACAATTGATTCTACAGTTGAAAGTTTATCTATTGTAAAAATTGATACTCAGGAAATTTTAGTAAATTGGGCAAACACCAATACTCCTATTATGTTAAAAGGTTCTAGTTCTATACCAATAACTGCCAGTTTGAATGTAGGTTCCTTAACCTGGAATGATCCATACTATGTAAATTCCGAATATAAAATCTCATTAACCACTTCCAAAGGAAATTTCTTCACAACAGTTGCAAGTCCATTTAATACGTAGGGTAAAATGAAAAATTATTTTAAGACAAAATCAAAATCTGAAAACTTTTCTAAATTAAGAAAAAGAAGAGGAATTACTGACATTATTGGTACAATGATGTTAATGGCAGTAACTGTAACAGGTGCTAGTGCCTTAACCTATTTTGTCAATGATACCTTTGTTACAGGTAATTTAGCAACTGCTTCCACGTTAGATTCTTCTATACAATCTATTCAACTATTAGCTTATGATACAAGAGATTCTACTTTTTTGTTGACTATGTCTAACTTAGATAATCAACTAGATGGAAAATTGTGTGGAACAACTTGTAGTGGAACAAATCAACTCCCAATCAATGGTGGTTCTGAATTTATTATTATGAAAATCAAAAACAATGGTTTGAATTCTATATTTTTAGAAGATGTAAAATTAAACAATATTGAACATAAATGGGATTCCACCACTTCTGGAATTTTATTGAATACTTCTATTCCAGACTTGAATGATGCTAATGGTCGAAATTATCCTTCTGATGGAAAATTCTCAATTCTTCCTGACACTGTAAATCCCATACAAAATAACAGCATTGAAATTCCTTCAGGTGAAACTGTGAATCTTTTAGTCAAACTAGGTTCTAATGATCCGGATGTTCTTCTTAGTAAAGGAATTCGGGTTTTTCTAAATATTGGTGATATTGCCCCTGTTGAGTTTTTAATTGAAACTGGAGATGTTCGTTGATTTTGAAAAATTCTTCAATTTTTATTTCTAGACGCGGTGTTTCCTCAATCGTTGGCGCACTTTTATTTACAGTATTGATGATTGGAGGTTTTTCTGTATTGGGATTAGCTCTTGATGCTCAATCTGACATTGTAAATACTCAAAGAATTATTTCTGAAAATGAACGAGAAAAACAACAAGAAAATTTTGCAATATCTCCATCTTTAGATCAAAACAACATTCTCCAAATAGACGCTCTTAATTTGGGTCAAAATACATTAGATATATCTAGTGTCTGGATTGTTAACAAAACTCATACTGATAAACCTGCAAATAGATATGAACTTGATTATCGAGATACCTCTATTCCAAAGGGTTATGATGGAAACATCCTTGAGAATACCCCCCTCTATTTACAACCTGACGTATATGACATTAAGGTAGTTTCTGATCTTGGAACTATAAAAGAAATAGAATTTGATACAAATGATGGAAGTAATTTTCTACGTGCTGAATTAGTCGCAATTCCTCCGGATGTACGAACAGGTGAAAATGCAACTATTGCAGTTTATGTAACAAATACTGGCGATGCCCCAATTCAACAAGTTCAACCTGTGTTGCCATTATTGGTTGATCCTGTTTCTAGCGTTTTTTCTTTTTCTGAAATTTCCACCTCACCAATAACTCTTAATCCTTCTGAATCCACTCTTTTCACATGGGAGTATCAATTCAACGGAACAGCTGGTACCGTTGTAAATTTCTCTAATATTGTTAATGGGACAATAGCTGGAACAGTTATCCAAAGCAATAATGCAACTGATAGTGTTACATTACAATTTGATAAATTCAGCGGTACAGGAACAGTAATTGTTAATGAAGAATTATTCTCAAAACCTGGAATATTCATGACTATTCCAAATCCATTTGGAACATCAACAGATAAAGGATTATGGGGAGTAAATATTGCAAATCCTACTGATCGAGCAATGAATGTCAGCAAAGTGGTTGCTGGAGTACTTCCATCTACTGGTGATGATGGCGATAATTTATTTAATCCTGGTTGTGCTCTCACTTCAATACCTCCAACAGTTAATTTTTGGGCATGTAGAACTGATAATCAACTGTCTTGGGTTCCTACATTTAGCAATGAAGAAACAATACCTGCAAGATCTGTGAAATCTTTCTTGGTACAGGCACAGCCTGGTTCATTACATGATGATGTTAGTCCCACATTGGATTTTGTCCTGACTCATGGTTCTGTTTTCTCTTCTTTAGGTCATTTTGGTAAAACCAATTATGGTACTTCAATGCAAGAAGTTGTAGTCAGTGGTGATTTCCCAATTGCTAATGTATATTTGACTGATAATCCTACAGATCCTCAAAATATTAATGGCATAAGATCTGTTAGAACTGGAATCTTATCTGGAACAGGTACTCCTGAAACGTTTAATGTAGTTTTTACTGATTTTGATACAAATGGTGCAAATTGGATTTCAAAAAATTCTAAATTAATAATTAATGTTCCCCCTGGTTGGCAATTTGTAGATTTTACTCCGAATCCAGATTTTAATATCACTGTAACTCCTCCTGCTCCTGATGGCTCAGTTCAAATAATTGGAGACCTCCAAGTTGATCTTGATGGTGATTTAGATGATGGCGATGGTAAAAAACAATCATCTGTCTTGACTTTTAGAGCTACGCCACCTAACGTATTTTCTAATACTATGTATGTTATGTATATTTTAGCTGATGGATTTACTGATAACAATTTTTCAGTAGGTCCTTTATCTGAAGTTGTTCTACAAGTATGTCCTAATACTGGATGCACATAATAATGGATTTTGCTTTTTTGTTACAAAATTAGCTTAGTATTTTTTATGTTAAACTTGTGTCCATTTTTGCGTTAATTGACTATGTGGTGCTCATATGACCCAAATTTGTAGTCCATTTTGAACACAAATTGCTTTAACATCTTTTCGAGTTTTAAGAAATTCAGAAATGACAAAACTACAGTCAAAACAAAACAAGTTGACTTCAAGAAGAGCAGTTGCCCCCGTAATTGCTACCCTCTTGTTAGTTGCTATTGCTGTTGTAGGAGGAAGCATTGTATTTGTATTCTCTCAGGGATTCTTTAGTCAAGCTCAAGTTTCTGGTACGCCAACAATTGAGTCTCTAAAGATTCAAGGATATGATGCAAGAGACGCAACCAGTCTTCAAGCTCATGATGGTGTTATACTAAATGGCACTGCTGGTCTTTCAGGAGATGGTCTAGTCCAAGGTGAACGTGTTGCAGTCTACATTCAAAATCAAGGTGTTCAAAAAGCAACCTTTAGTGAAGTTAGATTTGCAGGTACTGTTTATTCCTATGATGGAACACAAACTACCCTTCCAGGTCTTGGAACAACCACTAATGATGGTAAGTTCTGGATTTTGGATAGAAGTACAGGAAACAGTGTTATCAGCGCTACTGCGCCAGAAATTCAACCTGGTCAACAAGCTACAGTTATCTTACAACTAGATGAAAACATCAAATCCGGTAGAGATGGACAAATTAAATTTTCGACATCCAACGGTGCTGTTTTCGTTGGAACTGTGATAGCTGGTCAACAAAGTGGATAACTCCACCTTTTTTTCATTTTTATGAAAAATAAACGGAGTAAAAAATGAAAAAATGGAGAACAAAAATGAAAACAAAAAAACCACTAATACTCTTACTTGGATTGACTTTGTTAATTGCAGGAAACTTACAATCTGCATCAGCTCAAAATCTTGAAGCTTTGTCTGACTATTCAATTAAACTAGCGATTTCTCCTTCCCACTTAGAAAGCGGAATCGCTGAACATCCTATAGGATATCTTTATGTCCTAAGTAAACATGGTGTTCCAATAACTTCGTCTTATGATGTTCCAGTTAGTCTAAATTCTGATGATCATACGATTGTCTCTGTTCCAAAAAAAGTAATTTTAAAGGCGAATGAAGAATTTGTGACATTTCCTGTGATGGTTGGTGATAAATCTGGAAAAACAATAATCACTGCTAGTTTAAATGGCAAAACCACATTTCAAAAAATTGAGATAGGTACTGATAAAACATATCTTCCTGACGAATTAGTTTTGGAGTTAAATTTGCCCACTACTGAAATGCATGTAAATTCTGAAATGCCTTTTTCAGTTTATCTTAAAACTCTTGATGGTGTACTAGTTCGTGCTCCAAATGATATCAAAATTTTACTTGAACATGAAGATTTAGCATCCACAAATTCAGACACTTTGACTATCCATCAAGGTGATTATTATGCATGGGGAATTTTATCTGCAAATGAAAAAATAGGAAATACGTTTGTACGTGCAATTTATGAAGAAGCTGGCCTAGATGTTGCAAAAAGTGTAAAAATCTCTTCAACGTTGCCCACTGCACTACAGATCTCAGTTTTCCCTAAATTAATTCCTGCTGAAATTGATCGTAATTTAGATATTTTTGTTAGTGTGGTTGATTCTGATGGAAATCCTACCAAGACTCCAAATGATATTCCATTAGATTTTTTCTCAAATGAACAATATCCAATTGGAGAAAATTTAGCAAGTTTTGCAAAATCTGAAAAACCTATGATAAAAAAAGGCCAATTTGGTTACTTGCTACAAGGAAAATTTAGTTTACAAAATTTACTTGAAAATAATATTTTGATTGGAGTCACTTCTGATGGTTATGGTACTGCAACTGATACTTTTCGAACTGTTGGTACCTCAATTGAAGGAATAAACAATATCAAACGAACTGTACATGATGTATTTGATTTTGGATTTGATGTCAAAAATTATGCTCACACTGTTAACATGTTTGGACTTGATACAATTCCTAGTAACTCATCTGCATATTTCACTTATCAATTATCAATTATTGAAGAAGACGAAGACGATGATGGTATACGTACTGATGGTAGTTTGATTGAAATTCATCCAGACTGTGTCGAGCAATCTGATGAACTTAATCCTGGAACTGACGAAATTACACATAACACTGATTTAGAACCTGAAGACATGATTTTGTATTCTGTTGATTGTTTAGAAGATGGTGAACTCTACCCCGTACAATCAAAAGAAAATCAATACAGTGATGGGTACGTTCAACAAATTAACGTTATTTCTAGCAATGAGGATTTAGCTCATATCTCTGATGGGGGAAAAATTCAAAGCTCCTCTTCTTTTGGAACTGCTGAAATTTCAACAGGACAGAATATCGGTGAAGTTACAATTTCTACTTCTGTAAACGGTGTAGGTACTGGTTCATTTACAACAAATGTAGTAAACACATTAGAACAAAAAGAAGTACGAATGTTTTCACCAACTGGAGATAACAGTCTTGTTTATGATCGTGATGGCATTTTTGATATTTTTTTGATTGCACTTGATGAAAAAGCACGACCAAAAGTAATGAAAGAAACTGCCAAATACTTGATTACTCCAACTCATGGGTTAGTTGAGATCAAAAAAGATTCAACTTTTACTTTTACACAATTGCGTGGTGATATTTTTGATATATCTGGAGAAAAAACCAGTGTAACTTTAACTGTAGTTCCTATTGGTGAAAAAGCTAATTTGAATTTGCAGGGAAGTAAAACATTCATCACTGAACCCTCTTCACAAATGCAAGTTGTATTGCCCTTAGAAAAAATTAATGCAAATCATCATCAGAATGTGGGAATTGTTCAATTAGTAGATTTTCAAGGTAATCCTGTAATCCCAAAATTTGATGTAAAATCTAAAATTGTATCTTCTCAGAATTCTATTGTTCAAATTGTAGATGATGCAGTAATTCCTGCTGGTTCTTCTTATGCAACATTCCCAATTAAAACAACTGGTTCAGTTGGGAACGTGCTAATTTCTGCGAGTGCTAAAGGTGTTAGTGGAACATCATTAGCGCTTGATACAGCTTCATCTCAAACACAATTACAAATTTCTACAGGTGGTTTATCTAATGAAATTCCTGTTAATGAACCAGTTGAATTTAAATTGTTTGTTGATGATGAATTTGCAGAATCTGTTTCAGATGCATCAATAAAAATAATTGCCAATAATAGTAATGCGTTGATTACTCCTAATATCGCCAGAACAAGCTCTGATGGAAGTGCAATAATTAGCTTAACTGCATTAAAAGGCCCACACATATCTTTTGATATTATCGCAACAGCTGAAGGATATGCAGAAGATAAAGACACATTTACTGTGAATGTTGATTCTCCAGAAAAAACATTTAATGCAATTGATCTGGAATTACCAGAATGGATAATCTACATAGTAATTGGTGGAATTTTATTGGTTGGTGTTGTTGTATTTATGTTCTTAAAGAAATCAAAACCTGATTTAGAAGAAGAATGGGAAGAGGAAGAAGAACTTTAATTTTCTAATCTTTTTTTATCTCTACAAACACCACAAAGATATTTTTTCTTAAAACTTTCTAATTCTGTTTTAAATGCTTTGGTTTGAGAATATCTTTCTCCTGTTTTTATTCCTCCTGGAACTTTTTTTTCACAATTTGTACAATAAATTTCAAGATTGATTTTTACTTTTTTCTCATTTTTTGGAATTCTGCCAATAATCATAGGCATGTTACATCTAGTTTTCATATAAGGAATTAGTCTAAATCAAAACTCATGAATATTATATTGAAACACTAATAATACTCTTGATGTTGATGGTGTGGTTCCGTGTGATTCGTGTAAGATTTCTTCTTGCATCTATAATTGCAGTCTCTGTTGGTTTAGCAATTAATTGGTGGCAAACTTCTTCAATAGATGCACTTGATACAATTTTGACATTTGCTGGAGTTATGGCACTTCACGCCAGTGTTGATTTACTTAATGATTTTTGGGATTTTAAAAGAGGAATTGATACTAAAACTAAACGAACTAAAATGAGTGGAGGAACTGGTGTACTGCCAGAAGGATTACTCAAACCATCTTCTGTGTATCGTGTAGGACTTGGGTTTTTGATTATCGGTTCTATAATTGGAGGCTATTTTGTGATCACATATGGAATAATTATTGCAATCATTTTGGGATTTGCAATTTTATCTATCTATTTTTATTCTACAAAAATTGTTGATTCTGGTTTAGGTGAATTCTTTGTAGCTGTAAAAGGTTCAATGATTGTTATTGGAACTTATTTTATTCAATCAGGACAAATTACAGTAGAATCTGTTCTTGCAGGAATTGTTGTAGGAACTTTGTCATCTCTTGTGCTTTTTATTGCTTCTTTTCCAGATCATGACGCAGATAAATCTAAAGGTAGAAAAACTTTGGTTATTTTAATTGGAAAAGAACAAGCATCAAATTTATTTTGGGTTTTTCCAATTGTATCCTATTGTGCAATAATAGTTGGGGTGTTTCTAAACTTATTTCCTTTAATTTCTTTGATCAATTTTCTTAGTTTGCCATTGATGATAAAATCCGGTTTGGGATTGAAGAAAAATTATGATTCTGTTGAAAATTTAATTCCGTTTATGTTTTCTACTTTGAAGTATAGTAGAATCACAGGAATCTTATTTGTTGTTAGCTTTTTAATAGCATCATCACTTTAGACATAAATTTAGTAATAACAAAATTATTCCATGATTTCTGGGTTTGCTACATACAATGGAACCAAAAAATTTGCTCAAAATTCAGGTCTGAATCAAGCCAATTTTAAAGAATTTGAAAATCTAATGTTCTCAAATGTCGGAATTGGAACTTATCTTGGCGATTCTGGTTCTAGAACTGATAAATTAGTAATTAATGCTGTAAAACAGTCTATTCAATCTGGAATAAACGTTATAGATACTGCAATCAATTATCGCTCTCAAAAAGCAGAACGTTCTGTTGGAAAAGCAATTTCTGAATTAATTGATGATCAGAAAATATCTCGTGATCAAATATTTCTCAGTACAAAAAATGGTTACGTTACAAATGATGCTGATCTGCAACTTGATTTTTGGGAACATGTGAAACAAGAGTATACTGACAAAGGAATCGTCAAAGAAGGTGATATTACTTCAGGATATCATTGTATGACTATCCCTTATCTTTCTGACCAACTAGATAGAAGTTTAAAAAATTTGGATTTAGAATGTGTAGATTTGATGTATTTGCACAATGCAGTTGAAGGTCAAATCAAAGATGTACCCAAAGACAAATTTTTGGAAAATCTCAAATCAGTTTTTGAACTCTATGAACAAAAAAGAGATGAGGGAAAAATCAAATTTTATGGAATGGCAACTTGGGAGTGCTTTAGAGTACAAAAAGATAATCCACAATATTTGTCACTTGAAGAAGCTGTTGAAATGGCAAAGAAGATTGGAGGAGAAGATCATGGGTTTAGGTTCATTCAATTACCATACAACTTGTATTATGATCAAGCACTACTTACAAAGAATCAAACCATTGGAAATGATTCTGTTTCAATTTTAGAATCTGCAACTAGATTGGAAATTGGTGTTTTCACTAGTGTACCATTAATGCAAGGAAGATTACTTCAACCAGAAGTAATGCCGGAATTTAGTGATTTGAAACCCTCTATGAGAGCATTACAGTTTATTCGTTCCTCCCCAGGCGTAATTGCTCCCTTAGTTGGACAAAAGTCTCCGGAACATATTTCAGAAAATCTTGAAATTATGAAAATTCCTCCTTATTCTGAAGAAGAATTTCTTGCACTAGTCAAGAAACTAACTTCTTGATTCACATCTCGTTGTCCTAAGTTTCATAGAAAGATAATAAATGGGGACTTGTGAAGTAAAACAAGAAATTTGTCCGCTAAGATTTATGACTATACAAAAATTTGTGATTCAATCATGTCTGCTGACCCAAAAATTCGATTTGCTGGAGTAATCAATGAGCGAGGAAGATTGGTGGCAGGTGGAATGAAAGAAAATGTTGAACCGCTAGAAAATGAAAAGGACGACGAAATGATTTTCATGGAGCTTGCATTACGTGTAAAAATGAGAAAAGAATTTGATAAACAACTTGGGTCTGTCAACTTTGCTATGGCTTCTCGTGAACATGCTTTAGCAATAAGTATCCCAATTAATGATGATATTTTGTATGTAGTGTCTGAACCTGATACAGATTATGGTTCACTGCCTAAACAAATTCTTAAAATAATTAGTTCTCAGTAAATATTATTTCCAGTTTTGGGACTTTATGATCTTCTTAATTAATGTTCACGATTAAAAATCTATGATATGCATTTTGATGAAAAACTAGATTCTGATATTTTAGCAATGTCTGACTTAACCAAAAAAATCGGATTATTATTCAAAAATCTATTGATGAAGATAACCGAGACTTCACGTGATATTGAAACTATTTTAAAACTTACATCTGATGCAACCTTTAAAATCACTCAAATCAAGGAAATAATGATATGAATTTTTGCTATGATAGACATGAACCAATTTACAAAATAAAATACAAACCTGAACGACGTGGTGGCCAATCAACTGAATGGCATGTTTGTGAACAATGTTTTGGGAAACCAGAATTTTTTGGTTCTATCAATGAAATCGAATCAATTGTGTCATTACGTAATTCTCAAGAAATTACATTTGAAATTGAACATATATCAATAATGACTCAAACGGTTACTGCAAAAATCAAAAAAGCATTAATCCCTAAAAACTTCAACTGAATCTATAAATAGAATTCACATATGGACAATTCATGCCAGTAGATCCCGTTTGCGGAATTGAGCTTGATGAAGACTTAGCATTACTTCATGAACATGATGGAAAAAAATTCTATTTTTGTTGTAATGGTTGTAGAAGAATTTTTGTAAAAAAACCTCGTAAATACAAAAATAATGTTTAGATGGGAAAAGATCCACACATTCTACAAAATTTAAAATTTTCAACTTTATGTTTACAATAAGGACAAGTATTTTCTACATCCGTATCCACAGGAGACCCAAAAAATTTCTTAAAAATTTCATAATAATGCATTGATTCTCTACTTCTAATAATTACCCCCTCTTCTTTTTCGGTAATTAGCTTTTTTTCAACATATTTTTCCTCTTCAATTATGGAATTAAACAAATTTGTTAATCCTGAAGTTCCTGAACCCTCTTGCATTGGTGATTTTTCTCTCCATGCAATCTGTAATGGTATGTATTTTTCAAATGTTTTGCGAAGAATCCATTTACCATGTCTTTTTTCATTTTCATTTTTTACTTTTAGATTTGATGGAATTTTTTCAGCTATTTTTATTACTTTATCACTTAGAAAAGGTGATTCAACTTTTACTCCAAGAGCATCTCCTATTTTTTGTGTAGGAAAATGCATTATTGTACAAACTCGTTTAATCTCTTCTTCTAATTCCTCCTCTGGTTTGTTTATCAGAAAACTGTATCCTGCAAATAACTCATCAGCCCCGTCTCCTGTGATAATTGATTTTTCTCCATTTTCTTTTGCCCATTTTATTGCTAGATACATAACTACATTATTTCTAATTTCAATATCGTTGAAATTTTTTAGAATCTTGATTGTCTCTTCAACTGCTTCAAGGATTGCTGCAGTTTTTACATTATACATAAACAGAGGTAATTGCATCTCTTTTGAAACCATCTGACAATAAGTCAAATCCGTTGAAACAAAATCTTCGGCAATAACTGCAATGGTTTTTGGTTTTCTATGTTTTAGCAAATATGCTATGATGGTACTATCCACTCCTCCAGATAATGAAATTAAATTCGATTTACATGAATTACAAGATTCTTCTAAAATTTTGTAAAGATTCTTGGAAATTTCATCCAACACCAAAAGGCATAACTTTGAAATTAAAATAGATATGCCTAATGATTTTACCGTGAATAACCTCAAACATTATTGCAAACTTTAAATTCTTTATAGAATCCTTCAGAATTAATGCTACTGCCTGCTGAAATTGAATCTAAAACTCTAATTCCTGCATTACGTGCAATTCTTGCAAAAAAACTTGCAGAAGATCATAATATTAGAGAAGATGAAATTTCTAAAATGCTTGGAGTTACTCAAGCAGCTGTTAGTAATTATATTCGTGGAACAAGAGGAGACCCCTCTCTGATTGCAAAACTTTTAGCAGAAAAACAAGTTGCAAATATGATAGATGAACTAAGTGAGAATCTTTCGTCAGATATGGCATATACTCCATCTAGCCTTTCAAAATTTATTGGTCTTTGTAATTACATAAAATCTAGTTTACTAATTTGTGAGATACATCACAATTTAGAGTCAAACATTGATGAACAGGTATGCAAAGAATGTGAAAATATGCTTCTTAAAGGTCCAGGTAGCGTTTACTAATTTTTGTTTAAAATAATCTCTATTGTTGATACCATTCTACCAATACCTGCAGCTGATTCTGTATCTAGTGTGATTTTTTCAACTTTAGAATTTCCTTTTAACATCTTTTCTGTAATTATATTTGCAACTGCTACTGCGTTTGGGATTGAATTTCCACTTGCTTTAAGAATAACTTTGTTCTTATTCCCCAAGATAGATAGTACCTCTATAGATGATTGCATTACAGGAACATTTCGAATGTTAATTGTGGTGTAGCCCGACTTTTCGGTCTGCTCCTGACCCTGTTGTTCACTTATCTCTTCCATGAGCATTATTCAACAATCAGCAATTTTTTGTTCTTTTAAGTTTTATCGACCATTGATTCATTTTTCAAAGTAATCAATAGGGATATTCTGATAATCTCCATTGGGAAGTACTCTTCTTATTGTGATTGGGATTACTCTTTGATCAAGCTCTTCCATTGAGATATCTAATGAAATTCTTGCAGTTTTTGGAATTGGAATAAATGGTGGTGCTCCTAAAGACAACTGCAATGCTCTTGCTCCCATAATTCTTGCCTTTTCAAATCGTGTTAATGTAGGCGGCCCAATTGTAATCTTGCCTTTTTCACAAGGAATTTCAACTGGTTCATGCTCTTCCACTTTTTCTACTACTTCTCTTTCTTCAATTTCTTTGATTTTCTTTTCAAGATTATCTTGTTCTTTTTCAGTTAATGGTTCGGCTCCATCTTTTTTCTCAATTAATTTTCGATAAGTATCAATTGCTTTGTTTAATCCTGCGTTTTCTTCTGGTTCTATTTCTAAAACTTCAGCCTCTGGAACTTCTAATAGCTTTGTTTTTTCAGTATCAGACAAGTATCAAAATTTTCTTAAAACGTTATATAATCTAATCATTTTAAAGTACGAATTGAGTGCCTCATCAGTATCCAAAAAACAATTAATCTTAGAAATACAAGGAAAAGCAAAGATTCAATGTGATCTTAAACGTCATTTATCCCCAAGAACTGTTGGAGTAATATTGAGATCTCTTCCATTAGACGGACACGCTCATCTATTAGGACAAAGTATTTTGTATTTTGAAACTTCAATTGATTCTGGAACTGAAAGACCAAGATCTGATTTCAAAAAAGGCGATGTTGCATTTTTATCTTCAACTGGAAGCGTATGTTTTTTCGTAAACGATGTTACATCTGGTAAAATTATGACTCCTATTGGAAAGTTACCTGGTAATATCGATGCATTAAAGAATGTAAAATCTGGTGATGTATTTCGTATCTACGAAGAAATTATTTGATATAAATGATGACCTGAATATCCGCCTACTTTTTTTACGATTCCTTTATTTACAGATTCTCTTAGAAATGCATTTGCTGCAGAAATTTTAACTCCTGTTTGTCTTGCCAGATCTTGAACTGTGACAACTTTGGAATTCTGAATTATTTTCATTGCTTGTTGGTCATTAACAACAACTGTGATCTCTGCCTTCTTTGGACCTCCTTCGCCTTTGTCTTTTTTTCCTTTCTTGGAATCTTTAGTGTTTACTGATTTGTCTTTTTTTGCAGCAGTTGGTTTTTTTGCTCCACCCATGATTTGAGAAAAAATATTCCTCTTATAAACGATGAAAAATATGATTGATTCATAACAAATTTTGAAACACGCAAAAATTTTTCAAATATAAATAACATTCTGATTATTAAACTACATGGGAATTGTAGCAAAAGGTGCAAAATGTAATGTAGAAGGATGTGATCAAGATGGAGCTCGTTCTCTTAATACTGCTAAAGTTGAAAATGCAGGCTTGCGAGTAAATTCTACAGGCAAAAAAACAGTTCTTTGCAAAGAACATTACAAAGAATGGAAAAAAGAATCAAAAGATGACAGGGAACTTGAACGCGCCAGATTTGACAAGTTTTAATTCTTCTTTTTTAATTTTTTAGATCTGAGTGTAGGATTCTCGAAATAATCTTTACTTAATTTATCATACATTTTACTAATTTTTTTATAAAGTCTTTTTGGTTTTCTGGTTTTTTGATTACTCAAAACATATAATGCCAGAATTGGAAATGCAATTGTTGTATCTGCATAGACTGTTACTAGTCCATCATGTGCATCTTGAACTTTTCCCCAACTTTTTCCTTCTTGAAGTGAAGCCCCTGATAATCCCCCTGTGTCTGGTCGTGCATCAGTAATTTGAATAATGTAGTCTTGTCCACCATCATTTCTTCGTAGAATTTGATCTAACAAAGGAGCTGTTTGCTGAGCCGTATTTTTTGGAACTCCTCCACCTAATTCTAAAATTCCTGATTTCTTTGAATTATAAAGAATTGCCGCTTGTTCTAGAATCTCTCTAACAAAATCTAGGTTGAAGATTTTGTTTTTTAATCGGTAAACTGCTAAATTCAATGCTAATGATGAATCTTTTAATGTAGAAACGTAAACTGGGACATCATATTCATATGCCGTTGTAATGAAACTTTTTTCAGGATATTTTGCTTTTTCTTTACTCATCTTTCCAATAAAATTACAAAATTCTGCAGTTGTAAATGGTTTATCTGGAAAATTTTTTTCAAACATTTTTTGAAGTACTTGATCTTCTGCTTCTAATGTTTCATACCATTTGATATAAACATCTCGAATTCTAACAATCTCATTTTCGTATAATTTCATATCATCTACATTAAAGCTTCCTTGTTTAACGGGTAATCCCCATGCAAAATGATCTTCATGGTATACATTTGCTCCAGTTGTAACAATCCAATCGACAAATCCTCGTTCAATTAATGTCTTAATTATGCCTCCGAATCCTACCGGTGTCATTGCTCCTGAAACAGTAAGACAAATTGTTGCATTTTCTTTAATCATTTTTGCATAAAGTTTTGCTGCTTCTCCTAGTTGCCTTCCATTATATCCAGAACTTGCAAATACCTTAACAAGATCTTCTATAGTCATCTTTGGATCTAATTTTATGTGAGGAATATCTTTTCCATGAAATTTGTGTGGGTCCATATGAAAAAATAATGCTTACCGTAAATAACGCTTACGCAAGAATTTTGATATAAATATTGTAATATGAATTTTTTTAACAACATTACTTATGTAGGAATATGGTGTACTAATACGAAATGAATGTTGTTGATCTACATGATCCTTATCGAGTGAGTAAAACTCCTGATGATGCTGCAGTTTTACTCACTTCTGGAGATTTTATTCAAGATGAGTTTAGAATTTCAAGAGTTGAATTACGTCTCTATACAGAAAGACATGATGAAAATCTTGGAGATTATTCTTTGATAACTTCTTTCGTAAAAACTGACAAAGGAACTATTGAAATGATTTATGATGAAGGATTTCTTGGAGAAAATCCACTTTTAAGAACAACTGAATTTCTTACTTCTAATTTAGGCATATCTGGTCTGATTTTACGCTCAATTATTTCTCTACGTGAGAAAATGATATGACTAATTATGATGAATTTAATATGTTATCAAAATAACAAACTACTGGTTTTATTGCCTTTTTTCTTAATATATTTAAAATGAGTTCGATTGTTGAAACCACAAAGTATGATACAATTTATGAAAATGAAATGCACAAATTAAACACTGAATTACAAATAACTTTAATGAAATGGAAAATAAATTCAATAAAAAAATCAAAAACTCAATTCGAATTTTAGCCATATTTTTGAAAAATGATTGTAATTTAATTTAATGACACAAAGAATTCTTACTGATAACTTCTGCTTGTTCCTTAAGTAGAAAATTTTGTTTCCTCCTCATATGAAGCATGATCACAAAAAACATTCATTGCTATTCACATTGTCTGTATTAGCAGCACTTGTTTTTGGTTCAATAGGAATGACTAATGTATTTGCAGAAGATACAATCGTTGATTTAATTCCTGAAAATGTTTCAACAGCTAAAACAGATGCATTCTTGGATGTGTCTGATGTATCTGCTGACAGACAATCTGAAGTTCACTTTAATGGAGCCACTGACGGATGGGCAATCATTACCGGTCAGGCTTATGATTCCAAGATTGGACTTGATGGAAATGCCGTTCACCAAGGAAATGGTGTGTGGAAAATAAAGTCACTAGCAGATATTTCTGTAGAAGATAGAAATACAACATTGGAATTGAAAGGAAAAGCTGTAAATGGAAAACTAAGACTTCATGGAACTGGAACTTTAGATGATGGGGATTCTTTTAGAATTATTCTAAGAGGTCATTATGCTCCAATCCATGATCAACCAGGAGATTTTATAGTTGACTGGTCAATGGCTAAAATCCAAAACATGGAAAATGGTTTTAGAATCCCATTATCTCAAAATGGCATTGTTCATGTTGAACCGGTAATTCCCACAGTTGATATATCTGATTTGGAAACAGATCTAAACACTGAGGAATAATCCTCTTTTCTTTTTCTTTATTATGACTTTCTCTTTAGGTGGTTTTTCTGAATTTACTCCAAAGTGAAAGATTTAATTCAATTGCCTTTTCAGGTTGAAATTATGCGAATATTGCAATTGCATTGTGATAGTATAGAATATACTCCAACAAAAAAGGAGATTAATTCTGCTGAAGAAATTGAAAATCCTAACACTCAAAGACTAGAAGAAATTGTAGTCGCATTTGTTGCAATTGAAGATGAAGATGATTCTTCCGTAGCTAAAAATGCCATTTCTCAGATTAAAAATTCTATGGAGAAGATAGAGTGTAAAAAATTATTGTTATACCCATATGCCCATCTTAGTTCTAATCTGGCAACACCATCTGTTGCAAAAAAATTACTGCAAGAGATGGAAGATAACGCATCAGATCTTGATGTATCTCATTCTCCATTTGGATGGACAAAATCTTACAAAATACAAGTAAAAGGACATCCGTTAGCTGAAAGTTCTAAAGTAATAACAAAAAATTCTACGGAATCTAAAGACAAAGAGATTACTTCTGATGCTCTAAGAAGTGAATCACAAATTCGTTCCTATTGGAAAATCATGTCTCCTGATGGCACAATGACTGATGTCGAAAATTTTGACTTTTCAAATTATAAAAAATTAGAAATTTTGGCAAAATACGAATCCTCAAAAAAACGTCAAGTAGATGAACCTCCTCCACATGTTGCATTAATGAAAAAAATGGCTATTGCAGACTATGAACCTGCATCTGATTCAGGTAATATGAGATTCTTTCCTAATGGTCGACTGATAAAATCTTTGATTGAACGATATGTCACTGATAGGGTAAAAGAGTATGGTGGATACGAAGTTGAAACTCCGATAATGTATGATTCAGAACACCCAAGCATGGTTAGCTATTTTAACAGATTTCCAGCAAGACAGTACAATATTGATTCAGAGGGGAAAAAACTCTTTTTGAGATTTGCTGCTTGTTTTGGTCAATTTTTAATGGCAAACCAATTTCAATTATCATACAAGAACTTACCCTACAAACTCTATGAGCTTACTAGATATAGTTTTCGAAGAGAGCAATCCGGCGAACTAGTTGGGCTGAGACGACTTAGGGCATTTACAATGCCTGATTGTCATGCATTCTGTAAAGATTTGAATCAAGCAGTAGATGAAATCAAGATACGATTTGATTTATCTCAAAGTGTGCTTCATGAACTTGGAATTGATGAATCCGATTATGACATGGCAGTTAGATTTACAGAAGATTTTTACAATGAAAATAAATCTGCAATTGAAGAACTAGTCAAAAAACATGGCAAACCAGTATTAGTTGAAATGTGGAAAGAAAAATTCTTTTACTTTGTTCTCAAGTGGGAGTTTAATTTTATAGATAATTTAGGAAAAGCATCTGCTTTATCAACAGATCAAATTGATGTGGAAAATGGTAATCGATATGGAATTGAATTCATTGATGAGAATAATCACGCACAACATCCTATAATTCTACACAACTCTCCTAGCGGAGCAATTGAAAGGATAATCTACGCATTGTTAGAAAAAGCAGCAAAAGATTCCACCGAAGGAAGAAAGCCTCAATTCCCATTATGGCTTGCTCCTACACAAATTCGAATTATCCCCTTAAAGGAAGAATTTTATGATTTTTGTGAAAATTTGTCTGATAAAATTTCTGCAAATGACATACGAGTTGATATTGACGATAGAAATGAAAGCATTGGAAAAAGAATTCGTGAAGCAGAAAAGGAGTGGATACGATACATTTTGGTAATTGGAGAAAAAGAAGCAAATTCGGAAAATCTTAGTATTCGCGATAGACAAATAGGAAATGTTAGAGAATTACCATTTAATGACTTCTTAAACGAAATAAACGAACAAACTCAAGGAAAACCATTTACTGGCTTGAATTTACCAAAACATCTTTCAAAGAGACCCCCGCTAATGGTATAGAAAATGAGCTTTATCGATTTATACATGAACAGCAATCCGTTACTTACAGGATCAAATGAAGATTCTGAACCAGTAGCAACAGTATTTGGTGTGCCTTTTGATGCAACCCATTCTTACAAACCTGGATGTAGATTTGGACCTGATGCAATTCGTGATTCATTTAATAGTATCGAGGTTTTCCATCCCGAACTTCAAATAGATTTGGAGGCAGTACACATTAAAGATTTAGGAAATACTCGTCATACTGTTGTTTCATCTGAAATGATTGATATGGTAAGAAAAATCACAACTGAGCTTGTTACAAAACAAAAACAACTTGTAATTTTAGGTGGAGAACATTCCATTACATATGGTGCATACACAAGTTTCCCAAAAGAAACAGGTTATGTTGTTTTTGATGCTCATTATGATTTACGAGATGAATTTGCTGACACTAAATTGAGCCATGCTTCATATCTGAAAAGAATTGTTGAAGAAAGGGGGTCAGACAATATTTTACATGTTGGTGCTAGAGCATTTGTTAAAGAAGAGTTGGAATTTCTACAAGAATATAATATCAAGACAATCACTGATAGAGAAATTAGAGAAGGAAAAGGCCCTCAACTTCTAAAAGATCATATTTCTAGTTTTGATACACTTTATTCTAGTTTTGATCTTGATGTGTTAGATCCTGCATTTGCCCCCGGGGTAGGAAATCCTGAAGCTGTTGGAATGACTTCTAGAGAATTATTTGATTTAATTGATTCTTTTAGAGAAACTAAAGTTGTTGGCGTAGATATTGTTGAGCTTAACTCATATCATGATAATGGTTCAACTGCATCTCTTGCAGCAAAAATAATGTCTACCATGCTAGCAATTAATTTATCACAAAATCAGTAACATCTCAAATAAGGCTAGTTTTGTATATTTTGACTCTATTCTACTGCAATTTTGTTCCTATTCACTTTATTAGATAGTGGTGTTGGGATTATCACGTGTTAAATAATCTGAGAGAATCACTACGACCAACTCTTGAAAAGATTGGTAAAGCATTTGCATCTACAGGACTGTCTCCTAATTTCTGGACATCTGTAGGTCTTGTGTTTGCATTAGCATCTGCAGTAGTTTATGGGTTAGGCATTGAGATTGGGTTAATAATTGGAGGAATTTTGCTACTTGTTTCTGGATTTTTTGATATGGTGGATGGCCAAGTAGCAAGAGTTACTGGCAAGACTTCAAAAAAGGGGTCATATCTAGATTCTATGTTTGATAAAATTGCAGAAGTGGCAATCTTTTTAGGAATTTTAATTGGTGGTTATGCAGAATCTTATCTTGTATTGCTTGCGATTACCTTGTCATTATTAGTTAGTTATACAAGAGCAAAATCTGATGCTTTTAACATAAAACTTCAGGGAGTAGGTATTGGTGAGAGAGCTGAAAGACTTTTGGTAATTGCGATTATTGGAATAATTGGTTACATGGAACCCGCAGTAATAATTGTTGTAATAATTGCTGGGATTACTTTAATTCAGAGAATGGTTGTTACTGCAAAAAATATCAAAGAATAATTCTATCGAAGCTTTCCTCGTTTTCTTCTATTATCTGCAGATCTGATCTTAAGAATCTTAAAGTGAATTGCACATGAAATACAATACCATTTCAAAACTGTTGGTGAAGCAATGTATGCACCTTGAGCCCTTAGTTCTTTTGCTAATGTATGTTCTACTAGATTTAATCTCGATGTAACCTTTTTTGCTTTATCTTTTGGAACTGTCTGGCCACAGTTTGTACATTGCACAACTCCTGAAGATCCTTTACCTCCTTTAGTACGACCTCTACTTGCACGCTTTAGTGGCATGAACATAAACTAATTTGCCTACTTATATTCTTGCGGATAATCTGTAAAAATTAGTGAAATTGTGCCTAAATTAAGGCATAAAATACTTCATGTTTTAATCCTAGACCGAATAATTTTCATTGATAATTAATGCGTGGCCTTTGTCATTGTTGTTTTAGCACAGGTGTTGAATTGGTTTTGTCCAAAGGAGAAATTCTCTGTAGGAGATGTTTTGAAAAAGTTAATGCAAAAAACTAAATCTGTTATCTCTTAAATCAAAAGAAATGAAACTGGCAATTATTTCTCATTGTGCAATAGATACAATTACAATTAACAATAAAAATTATGAACAAATTGGAGGAGCTGCTTGCTATTGTGGATTTACTGCAAGGGAATTCAATTTTGATGTAGATTTATTTACAAAATTTGGTTCTGATTTCCCAAAACAATATTTTATTGAAAATAAAATAAATCCTATAAATTCTGAATCAGAAAACAAGACTACTAAATTTGCTATCTCGATTGATGGTTCTAACAGAACATTAAAACTTCAAAATGAATGTGACCCAGTTGATTATACTAGTGTCAATGCTGATGGACATATTGTGAGCCCTATCTTTCATGAAATTTCTAACGAGTCATTAAGAAAAATAAAAAACGATTCTAATTTTCTTTTGGTGGATCCACAAGGATTTTTGAGACAAAAAGATTCTCAAAATAACATTTTTTTAAAAAACACTGATCTTGACTTGTCAGATGTCAATGCAATAAAAGTAAATCCTGAAGAAGCACAAAACATTGTTAGTGGTTCAACTGATGAGATGATGATGGCATTACAAAAAAAGGGAATTGAATATGTTATATTAACAAACAAAACTAATGTCTCTTTATTGGTAAAAGACAAAATGTATTCTGTCACTTTGCCAAATAAGCAAATTCATGATACTACTGGAATTGGTGATATTTTTTGTTCTGCTTTTTGTTGTACCCTACTTAAAGAAAAGGACTTTTTATGGGCACTTTGTTTTGCTAGTGGCGCTGCTCAGGCTGCACTTGATTCAAAGAATGTGGGGTTGCAAAAAATTCCACGAAAGGGAACTATCCAAACAAATGCTTCTTATTTTTACAATTTAGTAAAATTCCGAGATTTATAGTGCATATTTTTTTATTGTACTGAATAGTGTATCTCTTCTGTGCAAATAGGCATTTACGGTTCTGGAACTACTGATACTGCAGCAAAAACAATCAAAAAAATCTTAGATGATGCTGAAATCCAATCTTTCACGTTAACAAAATCAAAGAGTAAACAAGCTGATTGTATTATTGTTTTAGGTGGAGATAAAGGAGTTAGAAACTATTTTCATAGAACTTTCAATTCTACTTCTCCTGTATTGGGAATTAGTGAGGGTGAAACAAGTGGATTCTTAGCTCAAATTGATCTACGAGAATTTTCATCTTATGTCAAAATCTTAAAAAAGCAAAACTTTACAATTGAAGAAGTTCCACGACTTGGTGTAAAAATTGATGGAAAAAATGTTTATCCAGTACTTAATGATGTAGCAGTATTTTCTTCAAAGAGTGCGATGTTGATGGAACATACGTTGCGTGTAAATGGTGAAGAAGTATGGCATGATAACAGCGATGGAATAATTGTTTCTACTCCTATAGGCTCATCTGCATATTCTATGTCTGTTGGCGGTCCAGTTCTGTTTCAAGACTCATCAGTTTTTGAAATAATTTCTGTAAACTCACTTGATGTAACTAGGCGCCCAATCATTGTTTCTAATGATAGTTCTATTGAAATTGATGATATTTCTGCAAGATTGCATTGTGAAGTTGTTCTTGATGGTTTGGATAGATATAAGGTAAACAAAACTGTTGAATGTACTAAATTCTTACCATCTGCAAAAATTATTCGACTTAAAAAAGATTCTACTGCAATATCCGCTCTCGCAAAAAAGGTTCATCTTGCAGAAGAATTACTTAGTATGCCCCCAAGCTCAAAATTACTTCTAAAGACATTAGAGTATGAAGGTGCATTGACACAAAAAGATCTAGCAAATAAAACATTACTACCAGACAGAACTGTAAGATTGGCTCTTAGTCATCTTTTGAAAAAAGGATATGTCAAAAAGAAAGTATCAATCCGAGACGCAAGACAGAAAATCTACGAAATATCAAAGATAGAATAATTTTTTCAAGAATCCTCTGTAGATATTTTCCTTATATGAGATTTATCATTTTTTGTTGCTTCATCAACCCTTTTTTGGATATTTTTTTTAAAACATTCTTCAGAACAGCAGCTTTAATTCCTGCCTCATATTCTCCACCCCATTCCTTACACAATGTCATTATTTTTTCTCAGCAGGCGTACCCACTAAACAAATTTTAATTTTACTTAAAATTCCTATTTTTGGGAGTTTTTCAAAATTCTAAAAAGATCAGTCTTGCTTCTTAATAGGCATAAAGTAATGCTTCCAAGTCTAAAAGTGATATTGTATTAAAATACGTGTTGATAACAGAATTCATTAAATCATTTTTGCATTGGTATGTCCTAGTTCTAATGCATGACCTAACTCATGTCTGATTATTGATTCAAGTTGTCTATTGCTGATCTCATCAACATTGTAGATTTTTATGAATGCTTTTTCAATTTTTCCATTTTGATCATAAAACAAATCTGTGTATCCATCGTAACCTTCTTTGCCGGTTTGTTCCATCAAATAGATCGTAATTGATTCTGTGTTGTTCAATGTGTGTTCAACATGTAATGTTGGAATTTTAACCTTAGATGATTTTATTATTTCTTTGTCCCTCATTCCATCCAAGAAACTCTGTTCTAGAATTTTTTGTGTATTTAGAATTAATTGCATCTTCCATGATGTCAATTTTTTCATCATTAATTTTTGCATCTTTTACTATGATAACTGGAATCTCATTGTTTGGTAATTCTTTCCATATACTCACTTTATCCCACTGACCGCCATCGTCTCCTAATACTTCTGTTGGAGCAATGATGGCAATTATTACTGTCATGCCTGACAGTATTATGCCTCTCACATAGTATGAATATCATACTTAATAATATTCACAAGTTTGTAATCCTCATAACAAACTATTTTTTTCTGTAATTAATATTTGTGACATACAAATTGTTTGTAATTTTTACATAATTAGTTATAATAATTTCAATTCTTCTTCTCTGAAGCTGCTTTGATAAATGCAGCAAAAGATTCTTCAGGAAATCCTGGTCTACTATTAAATTCAGGGTGGAATTGAACTCCCAGATAGAATTTATGTGATGGAATTTCTAGCATTTCCATTCTTTTACCTCCATCACTTTCAGCTGAAAATATCATTCCATTTTTTTCAAATTCTGGAATGTAGTCTTTATTGATTTCATATCTGTGTCTGTGACGTTTGCTAATAGTTATTTTATTGTAGATTTTTTGTGCCTTTGTATTCTCTTTGATTATTATTTCGTTTGCTCCTAGTCTTAATGATCCTCCCATATCTGAAATATTTTTTTGTTCAGGTAACAAATCTACAACAGGATTTTTTGTATCAGCTTTAATCTCAGATGAGTTTGCATCTTCTAACTTCAAAACATTTCTTCCAAATGCTATTGCAGCAAGTTGAAATCCAAAACATATCCCTAGATATGGAATGTTATTCTCACGTGCATAATTTGCGGTTTCAATAATTCCTTCAGAACCTCTTGTACCAAATCCTCCTGGTACTAAAATTCCATTATAGTTTGATAAAATACTATAATCTGTAATCGATTCTGAATCTATCCAATCAATGTCGACTGATTTACCTATTTGAGCTCCTGCATGTTTTAATGCATGATTTACACTAACATAACTATCGGCAAGTGTAACATATTTTCCAACCATGGCAATTTTTATTTTCTGATCTTCATGATTTGCCATGTTTTGTGCAATTTCATTCCATTTGTCCCAATTAGCAGAAGCATTTACCATTCCTACTTTGCCAAATTTTGTAAATATTGAATCCATTATTCCTTGATCATAAAGTATCTGAGGAACATCAAAGATTGATTTTGAATCATGACATGATAAAACATCTTTTGGTGTTACATTCGTAAACATTGCAATCTTCTTCTTTGTTTTTTCTTCTAATGGTAATGTACATCTAACTGCCAAAAAATCAGGTTGAATGCCTATTCTTCGTAATTCTTGAACGCTGTGTTGAGTTGGTTTTGTTTTCTGTTCTCCTACAACATCAAGAGATGGTGCTAATGTTACATGAACAAAGATTACTCCTTGTGGTCCTTCTTCAACTCTCATTTGTCTAAGTGCTTCTAGAAATGGTAACGATTCTATATCTCCGACTGTCCCTCCACATTCTACAATCAAAAAGTCTAGTTTCTCTTCTTCAGAAATCTTTCTAATTCTATTTTTTATCTCATCTGTTACATGTGGGATTATCTGAACACATGCACCTAGGTATTCTCCTTTTCTTTCTGCTTCAATTACTGAAGAATATACTTGTGCAGTAGTAATATTGTGGCTTTTTGGAATGTTTTGGTTTAGAAATCTTTCATAATTCCCAATATCCATGTCACATTCGCCTCCATCTTCTGTAACGAATACCTCACCATGAGCTATTGGATTCATTGTTCCTGCATCATAGTTGAGGTAAGGATCTATTTTGATACATGAAACTTTTTGATCTGCTAATTGTAATAATTTTGCAATCGAGGAAGTTGTTACGCCTTTTCCAAGGCCAGACATCACACCACCTGTGACAAAAATAAACTTCGTCTGCACATTAATGAAACAAGTATCTGGTTTTTGTATGTTTTGTTGCTTGTTATGCGGTAATATGGGGATTTTCATGTTTTTTTAATTTGTATATCATTTCAAAAACTCAATCATTACGATCTTTACAATTGTAAAAAAAATTCTTAAATTTTTAACGAGTTTTAGATATTTCTGTCGAGATTTTTTTATTTTTCTTCTTGTATTATTATGTGAGAACCTCTAGTCTGGTGGCCATAACTGAAACAGAATATCCCTCCATCACAATTTGAATACTTGGCCACCCTTCTTTGACGGATTTGAATCTACATAGTCTGTTTTTTAAGACTCTTTGTAAATGATGTAATTTTTTTTTCTAATTGATTTTGGGGAGTTTTTTCAATCAATTTCAAATATGCACTTCCAACGATTACTGCATCTGCTCCTGCTTTGATGTATTTTTTTACATCTTTGGGAGTTGAGATTCCAAATCCTACTCCTACGGGGAGTTTTCCTTTGGTTTGCTTTTTAACCACTTTGATTGCTTTTAGAGTATAACTTTTAATTTCAGTTTTAATTCCAGTTGTACCATAAACTGCAACAAGATATAGAAATCCTGATGTCGCTTTTGCAATTCTTTGTATTCTTGTTTTACTGGTGTTTGGAGATATTAGAAATATTGTATCTACTTTATTTTGAGCTGCTGTTAGATATTCCTTTGATTCTTCAATTGACATGTCAGGAAGAATAAAACCGTCTATTCCAGCTTTTTTTGCTTCTGAAATAAATTTTGAATACCCTTTATGATACAAAATATTCGTGTATGTCATTAGTACTAATGGAATATCTGTTTCTTTTTTGATTCTTTTTACAATATTAAAAAATCTATTAATTTTTGCTCCTTTCCCAAGTGATATTGTGCTTGCATTTTGAATTACAGGTCCATCTGCTATAGGATCTGAAAATGGAAAACCTAATTCTATAATATCTGCCCCTCCTTTTACTAATCCTCTTACAGTTGTAATTGTAGCTTTATCATTTGGAAATCCGGCCATAATGTATGCAATTAACGCCTTTTGATTTCTAGATTCTAATTCTTTAAATTTCTCTTTAATCTTTGACATTTTTATTCAAATACTTTTGTACTTCTTCAACATCTTTGTCTCCTCTTCCAGAGAGTGTCACAACAATTGTTTCTGATTTTTTTCCTTTTTTTGCTACCTTGATTGCTTCAACTATTGCATGAGCTGATTCCAATGCTGGTATGATCCCTTCAGTTCTAGTTAACATTAAGAATGCATCAATTACTTCTGCATCAGTAGCTGAATGATATTTTATTCGTTTTGTATCTTTAAAGTATGAATGTTCAGGTCCCACTCCTGGATAGTCAAGTCCTGCAGAAATACTGTGCGTCTCTGTAATTTGTCCTTCTTTATCTTGTAGTAAATATGTCATCATTCCATGTAATACTCCTTTTGTTCCAGCTGATAATGTTGCTGAATGTAATTTTGATTTTAATCCTTTTCCTGCAGCTTCTACTCCAATTATTTCTGCATTGGACTCTACTAGCGGATAAAATGTTCCGATGGCATTAGATCCTCCACCAACACATGCTATTACACTGTCAGGCATTTTGTTTATTTTTTTCATCTGTGATTTGATTTCCTTGCCAATGATACTTTGGAAATCTCTTACCATGACAGGATATGGGTGTGGTCCTACTGCAGATCCTAATAGGTAGTATGTCGTTTCCACATTTGTAATCCAATCACGAATTGCTTCATTAATTGCATCTTTTAGTGTCTTTGAACCTGATTTTACTGGATGTACCTGAGAACCAAGCATGTTCATTCTAAACACATTGAGTTTTTGTCGAATTGTATCTTTGTATCCCATGTATACTTCTGTTTTCATACCTAAAGCGGCACATGCCATTGCAGTAGCAACACCGTGTTGTCCTGCTCCTGTTTCTGCAATGATTCTTTTCTTCTTCATCTTCTTTGCAAGAAGTGCTTGACCTAGGGTGTTGTTGATTTTATGTGCCCCTCCATGAAGTAAATCTTCTCGTTTAAGATAGATTTTAGCACCTCCTAGTTTCTCTGACAAGTTTTTTGCATAGTATAATGGAGTTGGTCTTCCGGCATACACTTTAAGATAATACTCTAATTCTTTTTTGAAATTTTTGTCATTTTTGAATTTGAGATAATTTTCTTCTAATTCTTCAATTGCTGGTACAAGTGTTTCTGGAATATATTTCCCCCCAAATTCCCCAAATCTGCCATTCTTAGGATACTTCAATATGCTTTCACCAGATCCCTTACTCGTTCTTCGATATTATCGCTTTTCATAATGCTTGAGCCTATCAAGAAAGCATCTGCTCCACACTTTTTTAGATATTGAATATCATCAATGGTTTCAATTCCACTTTCTGATAATATCTGTCTTGATTTTTCATATCCTTCTAGAACCCTCTCTGTGGTTTTTAGATCAATTTCCAATGTGTCTAAATTTCTATTGTTGATTCCAATAAGATCAGCTTCTGTTTTTAATGCATTTTCAAATTCTTGTTTTGTATGAACTTCAAGTAGAATTTTTAATCCTTTTTTGTGTCCATAATTAATGAACTCATCAATCTCTTTGAGTAGTCCTTGATCAAATAATGATTGAATAAGTAGCATGTAATCTGCACCAATCTTTTCAGCTGCATCAATCTGAATATTATCTATCATGATATCTTTCATCAATAATGGAATATCTACAACTTTTCTTACTTTCATGAAATATTCTGGAGAACCATGAAAGAGATTGGGTTGGGTTAGTATTGATAATGCTTTTGAGCCTCCTGCTATCATCTGTTTTGCGATACTTACAGGATCTGTGAGGGTTCTAATTTTTCCAAGGGACGGTGACGCAAATTTTATTTCAGTTAGTAGTGTTGGATGTGGATTTGTCTTTATGATTTGAATAAAATCTTTACTTGATTTTTCTAGCTTAGCCTCAATGTCATATGTTCCGTCATCTATTGCCGCCTGAGAATTATTTACCAATTTTTTTAAAATATTTTCAGCCATTAGATTATCTCCTTTATTTTTGAAATATTTCCGGTATCTGTTGCGAAGTTTTCTAAAAGTTTGAATGCTTTTCTATCTTTGATTGTATTTAGTGCTATCTCTACTCCTTCTTCAAAATTCTTTGTAATATTTGCCACAATTAACCCCCCTGCGGCGTTTAATGCTGTAGTTTCAATCATAGCTTGATTTGCCGTATTGTTTAGTACTTTAACAAATGATTTGATTGCATCTTCTTTTGTTTTAATTTGAATATCTTCTAATTTTGATTTATGCAACCCTACTACTTTAGGATCAATTGCATTCATCAGTATCTTGTCATTTCTTAGAATACATACACGATTTATTGCACTTGTAGAAAACTCATCCATCCCATCATCAGAACGAACAGTCATAATGTTTTCTACTTCTTTTCTTTTGAGAATTGCTGGTAGTCTGTCTAGATATTCTGTAGAGAAAACTCCTATAAGTTGATTTTTGATACCTGCTGGATTTGATAGAGGTCCTAAAAGATTAAACGCTGTTCTTTTTCCAAGTTGTTTTCTTGCAGCTGAAACATGTTTCATTGCAGGATGAAATTTTTGTGCAAACATAAAACAAATGTTATGTTTTTCTAAAATATCTGCTATTTGTGCAGGTTCTTGGTTCAAATCGTATCCAAAATATTCAAAAATGTCTGCACTTCCTGAAATTCCTGAACTTGAACGATTTCCATGTTTTGCCACAATTCCTCCAGCTGCTGCAACTACAAATGATGCCGTAGTTGAGATGTTGAAGGTTTGTAGTTTATCTCCCCCAGTCCCACACATGTCTATTATAGTTCCTTGATTTTTAGGCTCAACTTTGAGGGCAAATTCCTCCATCTTATCTAACATCCCCAACAATTCATCATCTGTTTCTCCTTTGTCCGCAAGATTGGATAGAAAATCTGCATTTTCTTGCACAGAGGTGTTTCCTGAAAGAATGTCTGTCATGACATTATTTATCTCATCATATGTCAAATCCATTTTTTTTTGTAATTTTTTAATTAAATCAGAAATCACTTTTCTTTCACCTGTTTTATAAAATTCTTTAGAATTTTTTTACCATCTTCAGTCATTATTGATTCTGGATGAAATTGTACCCCTTCAATCAAGTATTCTTTGTGTTTTATGGCCATAACTTCTCCATCATCAACCGCAGTAGCAGTTACTTCCAAAATATCTGGAATTATTGTTTTATCCCCTACCAAACTATGATATCTAGTTGCTCTAAATGGATTTTTTACATCTTTGAATAGTTCCGAGTTAGTATGTTTAACAGGACTTGTCTTTCCATGTCTTACACGCCCTGCATTTGTAACTTTACCGCCAAACGCATGAATAATTCCTTGATGCCCAAGACAAACTCCTAAAATTGGTGTTGTTTCACCTAGATTTTTTATCACATCACTACATATCCCAAAATATTTCTTATCTTCAGGAGTTCCTGGACCTGGTGAAATTATTATTGCATCATAGTTCCCTTCTTTGATTTTATCTAGTGTAATTTTGTCGTTTCTTATAACGTCTGATTCTACTCCTAATTCTCCAAGATATTGTGCAATATTGTATACAAACGAATCATAATTATCAATAATTAGAAATTTCATTTTGATGCCTCTCTTAATGCTTGAAGCATAGCTCCTGCTTTGTGTTCTGTTTCCTTGAATTCGTTTTCTGCTATTGAATCTGATACAATCCCTGCACCAGATTGAACGAATCCTTTATCTCCATCAATGAATATGCTCCTTATGGCAATCGCAAAATCGCAGCATCCATTAAAAGAAAAATATCCCACAGCTCCTGCATATGGTCCTCTGGATTCCGTTTCTAATTCATCGATTATCTCCATTGCTCTGACCTTTGGAGCTCCTGATACAGTTCCTGCAGGAAATACTGCTTTGAATGCATCAAACATGTCATTTTCAAGAGCTAAATTTCCCACTACATGAGTAACAATATGTTGAACGTGACTAAATCGTTTTATTTGCATTAATGATTCTAGATGAACTGTTCCATATTTACAAACTCTGCCAATATCATTTCTTCCTAAATCCACCAACATTGTATGTTCTGCAAGTTCTTTTTCGTCATGAAGTAATTCTTCTGCTAATTGTTTATTTTTTTCTTCGTTGTCTGTAATCTTTCTAGTCCCTGCAATTGGAAATGTCTCAACTTTGTCATTTGTTATTCTTACTAACATCTCTGGTGATGCTCCAATTGTTGTTCTTTTATCTTGTTTTAGATGATACATGTATGGTGATGGATTTAGTTTTCGTAATGTTTTGTATAGTGTTAGATTATCCCCATTTACATCAAATGCAAATTTTCTAGAAAGCACAACTTGAAAAATATCTCCATCATGTATGTATTTTTTTGCTTTATTTACAATTTCTGAAAATTTACTTTCATCCATGTTTGGGATAACTTCACTAGAATGAAATTCATGAAATGAATCTTCACTTATTTTAAATTGATCAAATCTGTTTTCATTGTGATAAAAATAAAACAATTTTTTATGTGCATTATCATATAAAATTCCATCATCATATATTCCAAATTCCATTAGTGGTTGTGGCGATGAATGTGAATTTGGAATTTCTTCAACCAATCTTATTGCATCATAATTTACAATTCCTACTGCCCCTCCGAGATATCTGTAACTTTGATCTTCCGATTTTCCTAATAATTTTTTTAATTCTTTAAATGGATCTGTTGTTTGGATAGTTTCTGTTTTTCCATCTTTGATAATTTCAACCTTATTTGGATATCCTTTCAGAATGATCTTTGGATCAAATCCCATTACTGATGTTTCCGTTAACACCTCTGGTCCTGTTAATGATTCAAACAAAAAAGAATGTGAATAATTTCGAGAAATTTTATTATAAATTTGAAATTGGTTTTCAGATAAATCTAGGGGTATTAC